>NZ_VDMB01000011.1 GCF_006175995.1 Desulfobotulus mexicanus | reverse complement strand
GTTCCCGCATGGGTGGGCCACAGGCCGGGGATTTTCCATGGCATGGTGGCCAAGGGAACGGATCAGTACCGGGGAGTTTCTCCGCTGGCTCCGGCCATGAAGCTCTTTCGGGATCTTTCGGATTATCTGGAATTTGAGGTGGTGGGCGCCATTGTGGCGGCTTCCTTTCCCGTGTGGATTGAAACCCCTTACCCCAACGAAACGGCGGAACAGTTTCTGGATAAAAACGAGATGGCCCAGCGGGGCGAGGAGTATCAGGAAGTGTCTCCTGCTGGCATCTACTACGGACGCTCCGGCGAGCGGCCCCACATCCTGTCCACCACAAGGCCGGGCAACACCTTCGAGCCTTTTGTGGAACGCCTGCTTCGAGGCATCGGTGCCTCCGTGGGGCTTCCCTATGAGGTGATCTCCAAGGATTTTTCGAAAACCAACTACGCTGGCGCACGGGCCGCCCTGCTGGAAGCCTGGAACCTTTTCAGCCTTTACCAGCAGTGGCTGGTGAGCGGCTACATGCAGCCCATTTATGAGATGCTCATGGAAGAAGCCTATCTGCGGGGCTGGATCAAAATCAAGAAACACTGGCCGGACTGGTACGCGGCAAGGAAGCTTTACACCCACTGCCGCTGGATACCGCCCCGCCGTGGCCATGTGGACCCGTCCAAGGAGATTTCTGCCATCATCGATGCCATGAACAGCAACATCATGACCCTTGGGGAAGCCATTGCCGAGGTGCGCGGCGGATCGGCGGACTGGGAAAGCATTCTGGAACAGAGGGGAAGGGAAAAGGCCAGGGAGAAGGAAAAGGATCTGGTGGTGGAGAGGGGGAAGAAGGCTGTTGTGGAAGATGGGGAGGAGGAATAAGGGGGGAAGCTTCTTCTTGTTTTTAGCGTTTCCGGCTGATAGGATTTCTGCTGTTATCTGACCTGCGGAGAATGGACGCCATGATTTCCCACGATCACAACTTTAAAAATATCTTTCTGGATTTCCCCAAAGAGTCCCTTTCCTGGCTGCTGCCCGAAGCCATGAAGCATCTGGGCCCTGTGCAGAGCTTTGAGTTCATCCGTCAGGAGCCGAAAAAGCGGAAGCTTAAGGATGGCTACCTTTCTCTGGACATGCCCATTCTTTTTCGTTTTAAAGAAGCTGCGGTGGTACTCTGGCTGGTGGAATTTCAGGAAAAAAAACAGAAATTCTCCATCCACCAGCTTCTCCGCTATACCACGGACATGATGGAAAGCCATCCCAATGCCCGTGTGGTTCCCACGGTGCTGTTCACCCGTCGGGAAAAATGGAAAAAGGACGTGGCAAGGGAGCTGGAAAGCCGTCTGGGAGACCGGGTTTTCCTGCATTTTGAATATCAGCTTGTCCGTCTTTTTGACTATCAGGCCAGAGATCATTATAATGTTTCAAATCCTGTGGTGAAAATTCTTCTGCCGAAGATGAACTACAGGCCCGAAGAGCGCAGCAGGGTTATCCGCGAGGCATGGGTGGGGCTTTACCAGCTGACTTCCCTTGCCATGTTTGATAAGTACGTGGATTTCATTGATACCTACGTCGATATCAGCGAAGATGAGAGGGAAGCGCTCTTGCGGGAAATCACAGAACAGGAGGATACGGTCATGCTGGCACAGCATATAAAGGAAAAAGGGATTCAGGAAGGTGTGATTATGGGGCGACAGGAAGGCGTGATTATGGGGCGGCAGGAAGGCGTGATTATGGGGCGGCAGGAGGGTATCCGCGCCATGGTTGTGAATGCCAGCAGACAGGGCCTGCCCGAAGACATGATTGCCCGGATTGCCGGTCTGGACGTGACCTCTGTGAAAAAAATCCTGAACAATGAGAAGGTGAAAATTCCGCTGGATAAGCTGGGGTTGTAAGAAAATAAGAAAAGTAAGAAAAGGGGTCTGACCCCTTTTACCTCTATATCGTCGTTTTCCACTGAACTTCCTTCGGTGATTATTAGGTCAGATGCTTAACGACTCAAACACCGGCGCAGCCTTGCTGCGTCCGAGTGCTTTGATTTGTTATGCCTTAGTCATCTAGTTCACCAGAATCAACCAACCCATCAACTATCACATCTAGATTTTCAGCATTAGAAAGTAGCTCAGCAATGTGCTTATCTTCTGGGCTACTAAAGGCAGCCATTAGCTCTTTATTCTGTAACAGAGCTTGCATCGCTTTTTTCTTGGCTTCCTTTTTAGGGTCTCTTGCGATCTTTTGAAAACACAAACCCATTGATAAAGCAGTGGCAAGAAAATCATTATCGACATGAGCAGGCGACTCCTCATACTCAGCGAATGCTTTCGACAGGCGCTCTTTAAGATTTTTTAATCCAGATCCTGTATCTTGATACTCGATGTATCTGAGTCCAGAAATATCAAAAGGATTATTATTACTGCCCTTCTCTTTTATAAGAATTGTTTTGTTTCTCACGGCATGTCTTAGCCCAAGCTCATAGAAAACATTCGGATTCGGGTAAGTTAAATCGACCACAACATAATCGGACAAAATTAGCTTTTTAAAAATGTCAGATGAAATCGAGCCGGATTTTGATATGTCATCAGCTCTTACAACCTTGATATCATCAGAAATACTTTCAATCGACTCCTTAATTAGTCCATCATATCTCGCTCTGAGATCTGCAGAACTTATATAGCTATCACCATAACTTTGATCACCAATAGCCATCACAACAAAACACGTCTTCATTAATAATCCTTGCTAAATTCTAGGTGGCATAATCGTGGTGCTGACCGTAGTCAGCACCACGATTCACGGCGGCGCAGCCGCCGTGAACAAAATATTATACAGTTCTGTATAACATGCAGACTGAGGAGTTATACTGTCCACAAACCCCACTGCACCCTCAAAAAAAGATCCTTTTCCATACCCCACCCACCCCAGCCTGACAAGTCCCGTTTACATTTCCCGTAATTTTCCCCTGCATTCTTAACAGGCATCTTGACATTCTATTTCGGTCTGGGTATCGTTTTCATGCTGCGGTAAAAAACCGTAGCCGGGTTTAGCATCCCGAAAGTCAAGGCGTGTAGCGCCACCATAAAAAGATGCAGGCGCATTTTTTGTGTCCTCGCACACCCTTATGGCGGAGCTATATGTGGGCTTCTTCGGAAGCACCGGTTGCCTTGGCCCGGTAATGCTAACCCATATAGCTCCGCCACCCCTGTTTTAGCATTCAGAGATGGCGGATTCCTTCATTTTTTTAGCCAAGGAGCCTGTCATGGAAAACAACCTGCCCACCACCAATTTTATTTTTCAAAACTGTACAATCAGAACCCTTTCTGAAAACGGAGAGATCTGGTTTGTCGCTAAAGATGTATGTGAAGCACTAGGGATCTCATGGACGGGGAAACAAACGCTTGCCTCTATACCCGATGAATGGAAAGGACTCAGGAATTTCCTGACCCCTTCTTCCGAAGACAACCGGGGCGGCGGTGAGCAGGGATAAAAGGGGTCAGACCCCTTTTTTAAGCTCCATGATAGGTGATTGAGCAAGCCATTATTGATATTTATCTTGTGGTTGTCCGAAAAACATATTCTCTATGATGTTCCATGTACTTTATATGATTCTCTTCCATCTTTATGCATAACCCTTTATCTATACCAAATTGTTTTTTCGTATTATTAGGTAGGAGATTTGATATTAATATCTTTCCTTTATCAGAAAATGAGACATACCCTCTATCAAAAAGACGATCAATGTTTGGAGTAAGCAATAAGCCATTGTAAACATCCAATCTCTCAATATTTGAGCTTTTAGACCATGGTTTAATATGAGAAGCAATTAATAGGTCTGTATCTTTACAGTGGGTTACAGCGCAGTGCTTCCAGTATTTAATGAGCTTTTTTCTAAATTCTCCTTGCCCAATTCTGGATAATACTAAAGCCTCTCTATCAGTTCCAGAAATTTTATCATTGTCTAATAGATCTGAGATATCATTTTCAATGGATGTTCCGAATCTTACTGTTTCAATATTATTTGGATTATAATCCCAAAGAGGAATTACTGGGTTACCCCAAGCTTTGGGTGCTTTAATATCGGTAATAAAAGTTAGTGCTAGAGTGGATTCGCGGTGTTTGGAGATTGACTTTCCAATATGAACATTAGATGAATAATTTCTACCCGATCCTTTGCCTCCTGACCCAAACTCTATAACAATTGTATTATATATATCTGGCAATTGTTTTTTAAACACATGAACAAAGTCCTGCGTGGTAAATTGCATCCCTACAAATTCATTGAGCAATCTTTCCATTATTTCATATTTTATCAATTCCATATATTAACTTTCATTTTTATTCAAATAAAAAAGATTATACATTTCTGTATAACATGTAGGCCGAAGAGTGATACTACCTCTTTGCTCCTCTGAAAAACGATCCTTTTCCATACCCCACCCCCCCCAGCCTGACAAGTCCCGTTTACATTTCCCGTAACTTTCCTTTCCAACCGAAACAGCATCTTGACATTCCATTCCGGTCTGGGTATCGTTTTCATGCTGCGGCAAAAAACCGTAGCCGGGTTTAGCATCCCGACAGCACGGAGCTTAGCGCCCCACCAGACAGAATGCAGGCGCATTTTTTGCGCTCTCGCATACCCTTATGGCGGAGCTATACGTGGGCTTCTTCGGAAGCGCCGGTTCTCTGTGCCCGGTAATGCTAACCCGTATAGTTCCGCCTTCCCTGTTTAGCATTCAGGTCGGCGGAAACCTTTAATAATTCAAAGCACAGAGGCCGCCATGACAAACAATCTTTCCACCATCGACTTTACCTTTCAGAATCAAACAGTAAGAACTTTATCCGAAAACGGGCAAATCTGGTTTGTTGCTAAAGATGTTTACGATGCTCTCGAAATCACATGGAAAGGCTCTGATTCTTTGCAGAGTATTCCAGAAAGCTGGAGGGGGGTCCGGAGTTTCCGGACCCCCCTCAAAAACCAGCACGGTGAGTACGGGGAGCAGGACCAAGAATTTGTCATCATCAACGAACCCGCCCTGTACAAGCTGGCCTTCCGCTCCAACAAACCAGCCGCCGAAGAGTTCACCAACTGGGTGGCCTCGGAAGTGCTCCCCTCCATCCGCAAGACGGGCCGCTATGGATCTGCCGCTCCCGTGGCCATCACCCATGACCATGAAGACCAGATCCTTCTGGCAAGGCACCTTGTCCGGGAAGTGAATGGTATGCTGGCAAGCTTAAGCACCCTGAGCCAGCTTCATCAGAATATGGTGGTGTCCGTGAACAATATCCTCCGGACGGTAAGCGTACTCAGTCCGGAAGTCCACCATGAGGCCTTTGTTCAGTCCCTCAGGCAGCAGAAATAATAAAGCAGGACAGAATACGCTTCGGTATGCGTGACAAAGAACAGCGGCACGCCATAGCAGAAAACAACGGGGATTATACAGGCGCAAGTGCCTGAAGATTAAACCCCATAATATGTGGTCAGCATGTAGTCAAACCAGAACCCATGTCATTCATGCAGTAAAAACAGTGAAATAAAAACGTCTTATAGTGACATGCACTTCCGCCATATAACATTCAAGGTCTCCTTAGGGAGGCCTTTTTTGTTGCTTTAGGTCCAGTATTGGCGGGGGTTTTGGGCTGTTTCGTGGGCTGTTTGGGGTGATAACAGAAAAGCAGGAAAACCCTTAAAAAAGCCTTGTGGAAAATGATTTTTAGTGCCTGGATAGTGACGAAAGCGCATATGGAAGGTTCCGTAACTAATTCTTCAAAGGTCTGTCATTATGGGTGTTTTGAATAACACGAAAATAGATGCGGTCGTGGCCGTAGAAAAGAGAATCGCCCTGCGGGATGGCAATGGCCTTTTTTTAGCTGTGGAGCCCTCCGGAAAAAAAACAGGGATTTCTATTTTCAAAAACAAGCTAAAGTGGCTGCTGAGCCTTCAATGCTTTAATAGCACCTGCAATTCCGATCACCACCAGCCGATCCCCACCCAGAAAATGCTCCTCGGGTTGAATGGTGGTTATCCTCTGTCCTCTCCGTAAAATACCCAGCAGGGTCACACCGTATTTCTGTCTGAAACGAATCTCTCCGGGAGATTTTCCGGAAAGAAGCGAATTCTCAGCAACAAAAACTTCTGCAATTTCAAAATGATCAATGCCTTCGGAGCCTTTCTGCTTTTCAAGCTGATTGAGTACCCTGCCCGCATCCTTAAGGCCTGAAGGTGGTCCGACAATGAGTAATCGGTCTCCGGGGAAAATCCTGAAATCCGGGCCTGGATCATAGTGCACGCTGCCTCCACGACTGACAGCCAGAATAGAAACCCCGGTTAAGGCCCTTAAGGGGATATTCTTGATCCTCTGCCCTGCTGCCGTGGCATCGGACTGAATCCTGACTTCAAGAAAAGACACTGGCCAGTCAATATTTTCCGGTAAAAAGTCCATGGCATAGGTCAGGGCATCTGCAGCCTGTTCCGTTGCGTCCATATACGGGCGGAAAACCAGATGAGCCCCGGCCTTTTCAAAATCCACTGCTTCTTCCGCATCGGTGGCCGTCAGGGCCAGCTTGCCACCATATCCTGCACCTGCCAGATTCTGTGCCAATGTCAGGTTCATTTCCCTTGACCGGACCGTACTGATCACCCACCGGGTTTTATGCAGAGGCAGATGTTCATGGATATCCGGGTCCCCCATATCGCCATAAAGTACAGAAACCCCACGCTCCCGCCATCTGTCCAGGGCTGCGGGATCAAAGTCCACCCCCAGAACCGTTTTTTCCCGCCTCAAAAGATAATCAGCAAGGCCACTTCCGTAATTACCAAGGCCCACAAGAATCACATCCAGATGTTCCACGCGGTTTTCCGTATCAGCAGAAGCCTCTCTGTGGGGTATTGATCTTTCAAATATCTTAAGGGATTCAGAAAGAAAATTATAAAGCTGGCTGGAATAGAGAATCATGTAGGTGGATAAAAATATGGTTATAACCCCCACAAGGGTTATCAATCCTACGGTTTCATTGGTAATATGGCCAATGCTCAGGCCAAGGGCCGCCACAATCAGAGAAAACTCGCTGATCTGTGCGACGGTGAGACCAGCCAGAAGGCCAGTACGTCGCCGATAACCCATAAAACCCATGATCATCAAAACAATCAAGGGATTACCTATAAGAACAAAGATGGAAAAAACAATGGCAGGCCCAATCTGTGATCCTACTGTGGACCAGTCCAGGCGCGCGCCCAGATCAATGAAAAAGAACAGAAGCAAAAAGTCCCTCAAACTGGTAAGTCTGGCTCCGATGGAATCCCTGTATTCCGTGGGCGCCAGCGAAATACCGGCCAGAAATGCCCCCACCTCTTTACTGAATCCGAGAATTTCGCTGGCTGCTCCCAGAAAAACCGCCCATGCAATGGCAAAAAGGGTCAGCATCTCAAGGGAATAGGCAAGGCGTTTCACAAGACCCGGAAGAATGAACTTCATGACAAGGGCCACACAGCCCAGCAGACCAAACCCCTTAATAAAAATCACAAGGGTGGAAATCCATAGATTATCCCCATCGCTGCCTGCCGAAGAACCAAAGGTTGTAAGAACAACAAGAGCCAGTATGGCAGCTATATCCTGAATAATCAGAAAACCAATGGCTATCTGACCGTGAAGGGAATCAATTTCCTTTTTATCAGAAAGAAGCTTTACAATGATGATGGTACTGGAAAAGGTCAGGGCCACGGCCACATAGGCTGCATGGAGCCAGTTCATCCCCATGACCATGGCAATGAGAAAACCCACAATGGATGTAAAGATAATCTGCCCCAGACCCGTTGCCAGTGCCACAGGCCCGGTTGTGCGTATCAGGTGCAGATCCAGCTTAAGGCCAACAATAAAAAGAAGAAGGGCAATGCCTATTTCCGCAAGAAGATCAATCTGTTCATAGCTGTGTATGATACCCAGCATGGATGGACCTGCAATGATACCGGTCGCCAGAAACATGATAATCAAGGGCTGACGCAGCTTCTGACCAATGATGCCAATGACTGTGGCAAGGCTCAGTATAGCTGCAATTTCTACAAAGGCACTTCCCTGAAACATGGCTTATATTTTCCTTTATCCATGGGCCATCATTTTAAAATCCATTATTTTCTAAAAAAAGCTCAGACTACCTGATACCTGCAGTTCACCCCTGATCCCTGAGGTAGTTTTTGACATCTGCAATCTGAATCATACCAAAATGGAAAACAGAAGCCGCCAGCAAAATGGTGGCACCTGCTTCCACGGCCTCGCGGAAATGCTCCAGCTTCCCGGCACCTCCTGAAGCCACAATCTCTGCAGAAACAGCCGCTTTCATGGCACGGATTACCGGCAAATCATAACCTGTTTTAGCTCCGTCGCCTGCCTTACTGGTGGGAAGAATCACAGGCACACCATAAGCATCCACCCGCTTTGCCCATTCCACGGCATCCGTACCCGTGGCGGTACGCCCCCCATTGATATACACCTCATAGCCCGAAGGCATTGAAGGATTCTTATCCACGTCAATGGCAACTGTAAGTCTTTGAGCACCGATAGCCCGAATCAGATCCGGAATAAGGGCCGGGTTCTTAAAGGCTGCACTGCTTACAGAAATTCTGTCTGCTCCGGCCTTCAGTACGGCCTCTGCGGATGCAGCATCCGTTATACCCCCTCCCACGGTAAAGGGAACTGTGGTAACGGCGGCAACCCGGCTGACCACATCCAGCATGGTTTCCCTGCCCTCCACCGTGGCTGTGATATCCAGAAGCGCCAGCTCATCGGCACCATTTTCGCAGTAAGCTCTGGCACAGGCAACGGGATCGCCAGCATCTTTGATATCCACAAAATGAACCCCCTTCACCACACGGCCATTCTGCATGTCCAGACAGGGCATGATACGAATTTTCTTCGTCATTCTGATTTTTCTCCCATATTATTCAATATAATTAATTTTTTATAACTTATGCTATCACTACATTCATGAATCAAGGGCCTTCCTGACACTGACAGCCATTTCTTTCATGGAAAAGGGCTTCTGGATAAAATGAACACTCTCATCCAGCACACCATTTTCTGCAATATAGTTGGCTGTATAGCCGGACATGAACATGCACTTCATACCAGGGTATCGGGAACGAAGTTCCGCAGCCAGATCCCAGCCATTCATTTCCGGCATCACCACATCCGTCAACAGAAGGTCAATCCCTGAATGATGCTCCGCAGCAAGGCGCAGGGCCTCAACTGGCAAACCTGCCTCCAGTACCTTATATCCCTGACGCTCAAGCATGATCCGCGCCATTTTCAGCAAGGCGGGCTCATCCTCCACCAGAAGAATGGTTTCACCAACGCTGCCCTCTTCCCTGATCTTCATGCTTGCCGAAAGATCTTTCTCTTCATCAGAGTGGCGGGGGAGGTAAATACGAAAAGAGGTTCCATCGCCGGGTTCACTGTAAACATGGATAAAGCCCTTATTTTGTTTTACTATGCCATACACCATGGCAAGCCCCAGCCCGCAGCCTTTTGCCACATCTTTAGTTGTAAAAAAAGGTTCAAACAGATGTAAAAGCATATCCTGTTCCATGCCACAGCCATCATCACTGACCGCCAGCATGACATAGTCACCGGGAATAAAATCCGCATGCCTTGTACGAATATCCTCATCAAAAACCACACGACCCGTTTCAATGATTACCCTGCCTGCACTAGAGATGGCATCCCTTGCATTGGTACACAGATGCACCAGTATCTGATCAAGCTGGGATGGATCAACCTTTACCTTTACCGGTTTTTCAGCAGGACACCATGAAAGCTTGATATTTTCTCCCATAAGCCGTTGAAGCATATGAAACATATCCGACACAAAAGCATTCATGTCCAAAACCTTAGGGGATGCAGGCTGCCTCCGGGCAAAGGCCAGAAGCTGTTTTGTGATATCCGCCGAACGCCCTGCAGCCTTATGAATACTTTGCAGATGCGAATACAGAGAATCCGATGACCCAAGCTGATCCATGGCCAGCTCAGCATGACCTATAATCAGCCCCAGCATATTGTTATAATCATGGGCAACACCTCCTGCCATCCGTCCGATGGATTCCATTCTTTTGGACTGATGCAGTTGCTCCTGCAGAATTTCCCGCTCTTTCTGAGCCTTTACCTGTGCAGATATATCCCGGATAACACCAAAAAATCCCCAAAGTTCACCATCAGGGGTACGAAGGGATGCCACCCGTGTTTCCGAAGGAAAAATTTCTCCATTTTTTCTTACATGATTCAATACTTTTACAAAATGGAGCTTTTCTCCATTTTCTTCCATTACTTTACCCACATGCAGAAAATCTTCCTCATTCTCATAAAGGAATCTCGATTTTCTACCCTTTATATCTTCAGTGGAATACCCAAAAAGCCTTATAAATGCCTCATTTGCATCAATTATATTGCGTTGAGCATCCACCACAACGATGGCATCCTGTATGCACTCAAAAAGACCATGATATCTGGCCTCGCTTTCCTGCAGCTTTGTCAGCACGCTTTCCTGTTCAAAGAGAGCCTTGGAAAAACGTATACCTGAAAAACTCAAAGAGGCAATCATTTCTGCAAGCCGGACACAAAATCCCATGGCCCCATGGATAACTTCCTTTTTCCAGCGGGGAACCCTGTCAATGGCTTCCAAATATTGCTTTTCATCAAAACCGTACTTACGGGCCTGCTCCCGGAAAAAATCAAGGTCCACCAGATCATCTTCATAAAAGAACTGACCCAGATAAAGATTGCCAAGATGCCTTCCTTCAACTTCTATGGGTGTCACCATATCCCAAAGATGGTTTTTGCACCTGTAGGCTTTAAAACTGCCCGAAGAGACATTTCCCGCCAGAAAGAGGTCGCTTTCCTTACAGTTTTTCAGGGTTTCAGGATGCGCCCTGTGAAATTTCCGGCAGACATCCTGCCATCCGAAGGAAAGAAGGATCTTGCCTGATATATCGAGAATTGCGCCTCCGATACCCGTCACCCGATGGAATTCCTCCATCATGGTCTGCAAGGTCTTCTGATCAACCAGAATATCACTGAGGGTAAGGGTATCCATATCTTTTTTCTGCATGGTATTTTCCATGTTACATGACCTTAAATCAAGGCCGGATTCATTTTTAAATGGTCAGTAAATTACCAGTATCAGTTACCACAGGGTCATACCACTGGCAACAGTCAGACTTTAAAAAAAGGCTTTTCTTGCCAAAGAAAGAGTCAGAGGCTATAAAACCTCATCATTTAACAGGTTCTGGCAAGCGATGAAGTTTACTATAGCCCGGACAGACCTGATCCACCCGAATCCATGACACGGCCCTATACCGGGTATTTATGAGGATCTACTTGCATTACTCCCTTGTTGACATTAAAGCCATCGGCTATGAACTGCCTTCCCATGTGCTTACTTCCGAAGATATTGAAGAACGCCTTGCCCCCCTCTACAAAAAACTCCATATCCGGCCGGGTCAGCTAGAAGCACTGACGGGCGTAAAGGAGCGCAGGCAGTGGGGAAAGGGTATGCCCCTTTCAGAAGGCGCTATTGCCGCAGGCAGAAAAGCTCTGGATCTTGCTGCAATGGGACCTGAAGACATGGATATGCTCATTTACGGAGCCGTATGCAGGGAAAATCTGGAACCTGCCACGGCCTGCACCGTTGCCCACGGCCTCGGCCTGCCGGATCATGCCCATATATTTGACCTTTCCAATGCCTGCCTCGGCATGATGAATGGTCTTATCCTCATCGCGGATGCCATTGAGTCGGGCCGTATCCGAAGTGGCATGGTGGTGGCATGTGAGTCCTCAAGGCAGATCATGGATATCACCATGGATACCATGCTGGCCGATCCCACCATGGCAAGCTTCACAAAAGGTCTTGCCACCCTCACTGGCGGCTCCGGTGCCGCAGCCATTGTACTTGGCAGAAAAGATGAGGGTAACCGGGGTCATTCCCTGCTGGGCGGCATTTTAAAAAACAGAAGTGCCTGCCATGATCTCTGCGTCTGGGGACCGGACACGGGCATACCTGCATCCGCTCCTATGAAAATGCGGACAGATGCCGCAGCCGTGCTTCGCCACGGAGTGGAACTGGGCAGGGAAACCTTCCATGCTTTCCTTAAAGAAATGGACATGACAGGCAAAGATCTGGATCGCATCATCTGTCATCAGGTGGGAGCCGCCCACAGAGAAACCGTACTTTCTGCCATTGGCATTCCCATGGAAAAGGATTATGCCACCTTTCCTTTTCTGGGCAATATGGGCACCGTCTCCCTGCCCATCACCGCCGCCGCAGCCTCTGAACAGGGCTTTCTTCAGCCCGGCCACAAGGTGGGCTTTTTCGGCATAGGTTCCGGACTCAACTGTCTTCTGCTGGGTCTGGACTGGTAAATAAAATCTTACTCCTTTAGTTAGCCTGCCAGCTTACTTCAGGACAAAATGCTCCAATGATACCCTTAGAATGCTTACAACAAAAAATTTCAGCCATCCATCACACAAAGGAATTCTTATGCAAGACCTTCCTGCAGATATACGTGCCCTTTACCCCTTCACTTCCAATTATACAGAGATCAACAACCATTCCATGCATTATCTGGATGAGGGCAAAGGTCCCCTTGTCCTCTGCCTCCACGGCAACCCAACCTGGAGCTTTTACTTCAGAAATGTCGTAAAAACCCTGTCACCTGAATTCCGTGTTCTGGTTCCGGATCACATGGGCATGGGCCTTTCCACAAAACCCAGTCCTGATCAATACCCCCACACCCTCATGCAGAGGGTTTATGACATGGAAGCCTTCCTTGATGCCGTGGCACCGGGACAAGCCTTTCATCTCATCGTCCATGACTGGGGCGGGATGATCGGCACCCTTCTGGCCCTGCGCCAGCCGGAACGGATTTCAAGTTTTATCATTACCAACACCGCAGGCTTTTTAAAACCATCCCATAAAAAACTTCCCCTGCGCATACGCCTTGCAAGGGACATTCTACCCCTTGCCGCTGCTGCCATTTCAGGACTCAACCTCTTCTCCAGGGGCGCTCTTTTATTCTGTGCAAAAAAAAGGCTTTCCCCGGCCATTCGCAAAGGGTATCTTTTCCCCTATGGCAGCCCTGCAGAAAGGAAAGCCCAGCTTGCGTTTGTCCGGGATATTCCCCTTGAACCGAAGGATCCTGCCTTTGATGCAGTCAGCTGGGCGGAAAAAAATCTTCAAAGGCTTGGAGATATCCCGAAATGCATTCTATGGGGAGAAAAAGATTTTGTTTTTGATACAGACTACAGGGATCTTTGGAAAAAACATTTTCCTGCTACTCCCTGTCACAGTTTCCCCGAAGCAGGCCATTACCTTTTTGAAGACGAAACAAAAGCCTGCATGGAAATCATTCAGCGTTTCCTAAAGACCGGATAAACCATGCCTCCATGGCAGGCAGTAAATACAGTAGCTGTTCAACAAGGACTACCAGCCTTGCATTCTTACA
The DNA here is from genome assembly GCF_006175995.1 of Desulfobotulus mexicanus. Classification (NCBI taxonomy): domain Bacteria; kingdom Pseudomonadati; phylum Thermodesulfobacteriota; class Desulfobacteria; order Desulfobacterales; family Desulfobacteraceae; genus Desulfobotulus; species Desulfobotulus mexicanus. The sequence goes on along the minus strand of NZ_VDMB01000011.1, from coordinate 110,359 downwards.
GATAAAGGTCATGAATGGTTACTAAACACAAAAGAGGTATCTTCCTTGGAAAAAAATGATGCAGGGAAAAAACCAGCCCCTAAAAAAAAAGGTAAAAAAAATGAGCCTGAACCTCCACCTCCGCCACCGCCACCAAAAAAATCCAGAAAAAAAATCTTTCTGATGGTATTTATGGGCGGTGTCTTTGCCATTGGCGGAGCCTTTGCCCTTCTGTACCTGCTTAGCGGCGAAAAGGAGGAAAAACCAGCGGAGTACCCTGCCCTTGCACTTCCCTATATCCCCATGGAAGAAGAGCTTCTGAACTTCACCTGGCAGCACATCCCCCAAAGCTATGAGGCCCTGATAGGGCTGAATGCAGAAATATCTCTGATCACGGAAGAAATTGAACGCATTGAATCCATTGCCACACGTTTTCCTGAACAAAGACGCATCACCCAGGTGGAAATCCGGGAATGGGAAAGCCTTAAAAGGGAAATTGAAACCGGTCTTTCAAGGTCTGCGACGGCCCTTCAGGCCCTCCATGTAACCTTTCTAGTCAATCCGGAAAAAGGAAAAAGCTCCATAGCTGCAGAAGCCGGGGCCATAACATCCAACCTTCAGAGCATGCATCAAACGTCAAGGGAAAAAACCCTGCGCCTGAACCCCGATCCCCTTCGGCCAGACCCTTCATTCTTTAAAAAAATCACCAAATGGCTGCCCTGGTAAAATACCCGAGGGCTTTTTTAAACCAATCTTTTCCCAAGGTGCCACCATGGAAAATGCCAATATAGCCTGTCTTCTCACAAAAAATGCAGCTAGAACCCCTAACAAACGGGCCGTTGTAATGCCTGCGGGCAAAGATGCCATGGGACGCCTGAAAACCACCCAGCTTTCCTTTGCCCAGCTTGATGCCTCCAGCACAAAGGTTGCGGCGGGTTTTTCTGCCATGGGTATGACTCCGGGTACTCGGACTGTACTCATGGTGCCGCCGGGGATGGATTTTTTCATCCTGACCTTTGCCCTGTTCAAGGCGGGGCTCATTCCCGTTGTGGTGGACCCCGGCATGGGACTCAAGCGCATGGCGGACTGCCTGGCATCCACCCGTGCCGAAGCCCTGGTGGGCATACCCAAAGCCCATGTATTCAGAAAACTCTTTCCAAAGGCCTTTTCCCATGTGAGGCATACGGTAAGTACCCGGCCTGTGCCCCTTTTACGCACAAAAACCTTAAAAGAACTGCTGAAAAGCGATGTCACAGGTTTTGAAACCGTTTCCTGCGAATCTGAGACTACGGCGGCCATCCTCTTTACCACGGGCAGTACAGGCCCGGCCAAGGGAGTCATCTACACCCACGCCAATTTCCATGCCCAGATTCAGGCCATACGGGACCACTTTGAAATCAAAGAAGATGACAGGGATCTTCCCACCTTTCCCCTTTTTGCCCTCTTTGATCCGGCTTTGGGCATGACAGCCTTTATTCCGGAAATGGACCCCACAAAACCGGGCAAGGCAGACCCGCGCCCCATCCTTGAAGCCATTGACCAGCATGCCATCACCACCATGTTCTGCTCACCAGCCCTTCTGGACCGTCTCGGCCGTTACGGCAGCCGGGAAGGCATCCGCCTGCCGGGCCTCAGGCGGGTGGTCTCAGCAGGCGCTCCGGTAAGGCCGGATATTCTCCAGTCCTTTGTGCCGGTCATAGGCAATCCAGCCTTCATCCATACACCCTACGGGGCTACGGAAGCCGTACCCCTCATGAGCCTGACCGCTGGTGAAATCCTCTCGGAAACCCGCTCATTTACGGATCAGGGCATGGGAATCTGCGTGGGACGCCCCATAAAAGGCGTGGATATATCCATCATCCGTATCACGGATACAGCCATCAAAAGCATGGAAGAAGCCGATGAACTGCCCGAAGGAGAAATAGGAGAAATCATAGCAAAGGGCCCCATGGTAACATCCGCCTATTATGAAAACCCAGAAGCGGACAAAATGTCAAAAATAAAAGATAAAAAAGGTTTCTGGCATCGCATGGGTGATCTTGCATGGAAGGATAATTCCGGAAGGTTCTGGTTCTGTGGCAGAAAATCCCACAGGGTATGCACGGAAGAAGGCGAACTCTACACCCTGCCCTGTGAAGCCATTTTCAATACCCACAGGAAAGTCCGGCGAAGCGCCCTGGTGGGTATCGGCCCGGACAAAGAACAAACTCCTGTTATTATAATTGAAACTTCTGAAAAAATGAGCAAAGAAGAAAAAAATGAGCTTCGCAGCGAACTGCTGCAGCTTGCGGGAGCCTTTGACCACACATCGGGCATCCGCCATCTTCTCTTTCATAGGGAATTTCCCGTAGATATCCGCCATAACGCCAAAATCCACAGGGAATCTCTGGCTGCATGGGCGGGGGAAAAACTGCATTAAACAATCTGATCACTACCCTGACTCATCCATTTTTTGATGCCTTGGTTGCCATTATACCACATGGATGGACCTGAATTCCGGATACAGACAGACAACATACAAAATTAAAAACACCGGATTCAGGCCTCCTGTACAGGAATACATCACCAACCTGAAAGATTTTTTTCTGTGCCTGTTTTTAAGCGACTCAAACTGTCGCACAGATATTGTATGATGTCTCTGTGCTGAAAAGCATGCTGAACAGATACAAAATCTCAAAGCAATGCAAAATCAGTGGACAGCAGAACACATGTAATACTTATTCAAATATAAAACGGGGGGATATGGGATGCATCATATGAAAACCGATAAAAATATAACAAAAAATTTTGAAATGCCCGTCTTCGGTGAAAACCCGGGATTCAACTGGGATGCTCCGGATATTTTCAGCAGAAACAGTCTTTCCATAAGCTATGAAGAGAATATAAAGTATCGCCTGTTCAGGATTACGGAAGTAGGAAAAGAAAAGGCAGGGGCATATCGTCTCGCCATGGCCAATGTGCTTTCCATACTTAACGGCAGTGATGTTTCCGTTGTGTATATCCTTTCCGGTCACAGGGAAGGCGTAGAAATATACATGGGTGTAGCAGATGTAAACACAACAAATATTGCTGAACCGGGAGATCTGTTAAAAGGTGCGCTGGAAGGCAACTTTCCCGGTGTAAAACTTACGCCTGTTCCCCAGGATGATTTAAGGCTTCAAGAATGCATCAAAAACACAAAACACCTCGGCTGTGTCATGGGTGTACCCTCCTTCAATGAAGCCACTCAGGATGCAGAGCAGGAGGATTTTCAGGGTGTTGAACGCCTTGTTAACAGCCTGAACGGAGAAACATGGCAGCTTGTTCTTGTGGCTAAACCAGCTAAAGATCAGGAAATAAGAACTATTCTTCAATATCTTTACGAACTTTCCACAGAACTTTCCGTACATGCCAAACAGTCTGTCCAGGAATCCGAAAACCATGGCGACCAGAGAAACTACACAGCAGGCCAGCAGACAGGCAGCTCTGTGAGTAAAGGTGAAACCGATGGCATTACAAAAACAGAGGGCAGCAGCACAAATGAATCCAGAAGCGAATCAAAGGGAACAAGCCATGCGGAGGGAACTTCTTCCAATGAAGGCGGAAGTTCCAGCAGCAAAGGAAAAAGCACTACAAAATCAACAACAGATAATATCAATGATACAAAGGGAACCGGAACCAGCAATTCTGATGCTATCAGTAAAAACACAAGCAAAACAGAGAGCTGGAATAAAGGTGAAAATTTTTCCGCAAGCTATGGCACAACAGACAGTCGTGGCATTGCCCTTACACGGGAGAGAATCAATAAGCCCATAGAAGAAATGCAAAAGCATATCAGCGAAACCGTAATTGAGCGTTTCCAGCTGGGCAGAAGCAAGGGAATGTTCAGCACGGCTGTTTATCTCACGGCAGAAAACAAACTCACTTACCAGCGTCTTTCCCAGGGTTTTCTTTCTTTGTTTCAGGGCAATAAGGCGGCAGTTACCCCTTTGCGTATTCACAAAATACAAGGGGAAGCTGTCAGCCTCAGAAAACTCTTACAAATCAGGTCTTATACAGGAGGTGAATGGCTTGTAAAAAACCTGCCTTCCTTTCTTGCCCACGGCATTCCATTCAACAACAGCTTTGAATATGCCAGTGGGGCATGCTGGCTCAATACCAGTGAACTCTGCCTGCTTACCGGCCTTCCCAATCGGGAACTTCCGGGTATCAAGCTGCGTAAAAGCGTGGATTTTGCCGTCAACACCAGTGAAGATATATCAGATAATAATGGAAAAAAACTGGAGCTCGGTCACATGGTTCAATATGGCAGAGAGCTTAAAAATACGGTTAAACTGCCTGTCCGGGATCTTAACAAGCATGTTTTCATTACCGGCGTGACGGGCTCGGGAAAAACCACAAGCTGCATGAAGCTCCTGCTGGAATCAGGCCTGCCCTTCCTGGTGCTGGAACCTGCAAAAACGGAATACAGAGCCTTCTTTGCACAGGGATATGAAGATGTGGAATATTATATTCCCGGCCGCGAAGATATTACACCCTTCCGGCTGAACCCCTTTGAACTGGTGAGCAGCCGCCAGAACCTGTCCGGTCATATTTCCACCCTTACGGCAACCCTCACCGCTGTTTATCCCATGGAAGCAGCCATGCCCCAGCTTGTGGAAGAAGCCATCATACTGGCATACAGAAAACTGGGCTGGGACATTCAGGGTAACAGAAATTATCTGGAACGGGACCCATGGTCAAAATCAGCCGCTGGCAGGGTTTGGCCCACATTTACAGACATGCTGGGAGAGCTGGACGGTCTGATTCAGTCCAAGGGAATGGGTCGGGAGTTTGAGGAAAAATACAGAGGCTCCCTTGTGGCCCGGCTCAGCAATCTCACCGAGGGTATCAAGGGAAGGATGCTCAACACCCGCAGATCCATGAATTTTGATGCCCTTCTGGATCGCAGGGTGGTAATAGAACTGGAAGAACTGAAAAGTGAACAGGACAAGGCCTTGTTCATGGGCCTGATTATCAGTCGCCTTGGCGAGTGCATGAAGCAAAGACATAGGGAACAGCCTGATTTTCAGCACCTTACACTGGTGGAAGAGGCCCATCGTCTCCTTGCCCGACCTGAACCGGGTGAATCCGATGCCAAAAAAATGGGAGTTGAAATGTTTGCCAATCTCCTTTCTGAAGTACGAAAGTACGGAGAAGGCCTCATCATAGCGGATCAGATACCGAATAAACTGATTTCAGATGTCATTAAAAACACCCATACCAAAATTGTGCATCGCCTTTTTGCCGCAGATGACAGAAACAGCATGGGCGATGCCATGGGCCTTACAGATGATCAGAAGGATTTTCTTCCCCATCTGCAGACAGGCGAAACCATCATGTACTGCGGTGGCTGGCACGCCCCTGTCCGGGTGCAGATCATACCCGGTCCCTCAACGGATGAAGCGGACCTGCCTGAAGAAAGACTCAAAGAAAAGGGCTGGCAGCTTTTCTGGGAGCAGGGCAACCTGATGCTTCCCCAGGTTATGGATTCCAAAGCCATTGAAAATTCAGAAAATCTTTCTGTTTTCATGCCGGAAGGAGTGGCCCTTCTGAATCTTTTTTTGCAGATGCTGAAGGAAAAGGCCAGAGATCTCATAACAATACTGGAGCAACGATATAATGAAGATTTCCATAATCTGAAGGATAAGCTGAACTTCAGCGAAGAAAAGCTGGCAGAACTCCTTATCTGTCTTCTCTGGGATTCTGCCTGCATTCCCATGTCCTTTGCAATGGATGACCTTTTTCGGAAAAAAAGCCCTGAGCTTTTGATTGAAGGGCTGAAAGGACGCAAAGCCATTTCAGAAAAAAGTGCATTAAAAGAAATAGAAGACAGCTACAGGGACCATATCCCCTTTATATGAAACAAAAGTTGATATCATACCAAGTTGAAAGGAGAATAAAAAATGGGATTTTTTGCAGCAGCATTCAGCGCCGTATGCAGTGTTGCAAGCAGCATCGGCAGCGCCATCAGCTCCGCCTGCAGCCGGGTATGGCCATCCATAAGGTCTGCCATTGGCCTTGGTCTGGAGGTTTTTAACAAGGTGGTCAGCATAGCAGAAAACCTTATGCATGTTCTTGGTATTCTGAAACCCGAAGAAAAACTTGATGAGATGGGTGACAGGGCACTTCAGGCCGTAGAAAAAGGAATTGTGCCTGAAAAGTTTGAAAAATACGAAGAATATGTAAATGCCATCCGCAATTTTGAGCTGGACCCTGAAAAAAGCAAAAGCGTTGAACGGGAAGTGAAGGTGACCGTTGGTTTTGCCGTAGCAGGAAAAAGCATGGAAGAAAAATTCAATATGGCAAAGGGCGCATCAGAAGACCTGCTGAAGCTCATTGTATATTCACCGGAATTTTTTAATGAACACCGTTTGGAAAGGGTTGTGAAAACCGGTCACAACATCGGCCTGATAGTAGATTACTTTGATAACAGGCTATCCCCATCCCAGGCTGGTGAGCTGAAGGCTACCCTTTTCAACCTTGAAAAAGGCAGCAATCCCGGAGTACAGGAAAATGAATTTTATAAAGAAATACACGGGATCAAAGACAGCCATCCTTCCTTAAATGGCTGAGGCCTCCGTTTTCATCTGATACTGAGAAACAAAGTCTTTTTGCAGATCATGGAATTAACGGATATTTTAACCCCAACAGGAAAATATCATGACTCAGGACACCTTTGTTATTTTTTTGAACCACCAGAAACTCTCATGCTTCAGGTATAATCAGCAGAGCTGGCGGGTTTTCACCCTTAAAGGAGAAGAAAGCCTGCCCTGTAAAAATATAAATGATCTTGAAGGGGCCTTGAAAAAATTCAATGAAGACTACAATGCTTCCACACAGCTTGAAAATGTAAGCCTGCATATACTTCTGAAGGATGCGGAACCCGATGCTCCACAGACCATCTGCCGCATGGTGCAGCAGTTCCAATGCAAAAACTGGCAGCTTCTTCAGCTTTCCCTTTTTCTTGATGGTCTCAACCTGAAACCCTCCGATGAAGATCTTAATGATCACAACTGGCTCAATGACAATATTTTTTATCTTTTCAGCAACATATTGCCCTATGAAGACAAAAAAGCCAGAGCAGTGCATCAGAGCCAGGAAACTTCCCGTGAAAAACTTGAAAAAGAAATAAGACTTTTGCAGAAGGAAAAAAACAGGCTGGAGCAGGTGGTTTCTTCCTTAAACCGCATGGATATGGAGCAGCTTGTCACCTTTCTCCCTGCCATTTACCAGAATTTCTGGGGAAGCATACGGCCCGATGAACTGGCAGCCATGGCCCAGACCCTGCAGATTCCCACCATAGCATCACCTGTACAGGAGCCTTCCCCAGACACCCTTTTAATGCTGAAAAAAAGACTGTTTAACCTGCCCCCCAGAGAAAAGGAACGCTTGAAAAGTTTCTGTAAAGAACTACCCCACAAACTGCGCCTGAGACCGGAAATGCAATCCTTTCTGGAGGAAGAAAATGGATAGGGAAAAAAGACTTGCTGAAATTCTTGGAGACGACCAGCGTACCCATCCACGGGAAATGCTCAGCTACAGAGATTTACGGCTTCTCCTTCAATATGACCCCTGGATAAGGGAAGAGCTGAAAAGTCTGCTCTCAGTCCAAAACCTGACCGTAAAAACCACAGAAGAAGAAAAGCCAGAAGAAATTTCTGCTGAAAGCTTGAAAAGCCAATGCCCCCATGAAACAGTATACGATGAAACTGAGCCTGATCATTTTCATGAAGACCTTAAGGATACTGCCGATGCGCCGAAGCAGGAACCGGAACCCGACCCCCTTGTGCTAGAACTGGCCCCTGCCCTGATGCTGCTGCAAAGGATTCAAGAAGATGAAGGCCTTGCAAAATCATGGCTTAGACCGGATGAAAGCCGGGGCCAGAGCCTGATGCGGGTTATGGCCATTGCCTCCCAATGGGACAGGATTCTGCTTCTCTGGGATGATTTATGCGAGCGATGCAAAAAAAAGAAAAGACCCTGTACAGAAGGAGAGTCCCAGATTCTCGAAGGCTCCGTTGCCCTGCACAACCTGGGATGGAAAGACCGCAAAGCCGGGCTGGTTTATGTAAAAAACGGAGAAAAATATGATCATAAATCGCACATGGAAATAGCGTCATCAGGAAATAAAATTACAGCCTTGTTGCTGCCGGGACTTCAGAATGCATCCGGTGAGGTTCAGAAAAGACCACTGGTAAGCAAGGAGGCTTGATATGGGCTTCTGGAGTTCTGTTGGTTCTTTCGCTAGCAGTGTTGGTTCTGCCATTGAGTCTGCTACTGCATATGCGGAACAATACCAAGCAGATCAAGAAAAAAAAGAGCACATCCTTAGATTGATAAATATTATTAACAATTTGAAATCAAACAAGATTAAAAAGCAAGACCGCATTTTACAGGGAGCTGCCCATATGAATGATTCGGAAATAAAAAATCCCCATCCCCAAACGGCTGAAACAGAAATGGAAGAAACTGTTGAAAAACTATTGAAAAATTTTGTCCAGAAAGATCTGAATTTGGAAAATCCAGAAAAACTTTCGCCCTTTCTTCAGGATATTCTAAAAAATCATTTCAGAACGGCTTTAAATGAATCACAGAAAAAATTATCTTCTAAAGCCTTCTGGTGGATAGGTAAAGATGGAAGAAGAGAGATCCTTCTCGACACAAAAACCCTTTTCTTATGGGAAGGTAATATCAGAAGCGAAAAAACCTTCACAGTTCCTGAAGCAAAAGCGGATGCAAACCAAAAACAGATTTTGGGCCTTAACCCATGGCACCTTCCCGAAAGAGAAGAATTCTGGGGCTTTGTTTCCAATGAAAAAAACCCCATGCGTACGGGCACAAACAACGAGCTGACCGGTGGCTATTGCTATTTTTTAACCATTCAGGGAAGGGTGGATCTTGCTCATGTTAACCCAGAGCCTGTAGCAGACCAAAAATCAAAATATCTCGCAGTCAATCGGGATTTTAAAAAAAAGTCCCTGTCATCCCTTCTGTTTTATGCACTAGAAAATGGCTGGCAGGTCTGGCCGACAGAACTGGGCATTGAAGCAAGCAACGGGGATATTTTCAAAGATTTATACACCTTCTCTTTGAATACTGGCTCCCTGAAACGACTGGATTCCCAGAGCTGCCCCCTGCCGGAGCTGAAAGATGAGGACATTTGCGATGTGCACAAAGGGCTTTGGGAATTATGGGGAACAGATCCTGAAATCCTTAAAAAACTGGGTATCCGTGCAAAGAACCCCGCGGACGAGGTTAAAAAAGGCTATATTTCCATAGATTTCGGCACCAGCAGTACCGTAGTGGCCTATGAGGACAATACGCAGCACAAGCTTCTGCGCATCGGAGTCAGCGACCATTATGAAGCACCTAAGCCGGAACATTATGAAAACCCCACCATACTGGAAATAATTGATTTCAAAGCCTTCATAACACCCTGGCGGCAGCAGGCCTACAGGCCCGATGTAAAATGGAAGGATGTACGCTGTTCCCACGAAGCCCTTGCAACCCTGCGGGACAATGAAAGTGATCCCCGTGTAACAGCCAGTATTTTAAATAAACTGAAACAATGGGCACTCCGTGAAGATGAAAATACAAGAATCTTTCTTACGGATCGCAATAACGGTCATGAGCACAGACTGGAATCGCTGACCCTCAGGAATCCCGTAAAGGGGAAGGCTCTGGAAGTAGGGCCCGGAGATCCCTTTGACCCGCTGGAGCTGTATGCATGGTTTCTGGGGCTTTACATTAACTGGCGAAAATGGGGCATTCATTTAAAATATTTCATGACTTTTCCCGTAAGCTACCCCGCCCCTGTCAAAGAAAAAATTCAGTCTTCATTCCGCAGGGGGCTTCAGCGCAGCCTTCCCCAGAGTCTGATTTCCCATGACTGTTTTAACAGTTTCAGCGTTGATGAGCTTTATTCGGAACCCGCTGCCTTTGCAGCTTCTGCCTTTCCCTACTGGAAACTTGAAGCCACCAAAGAAGGCCTGGCCTACGGCGTGTTTGACTTTGGTGGGGGCACCACGGATTTTGATTTCGGGATTTACCGGGAACCCACGGAAAAGGAAGAGGATCAGGAAATAGAAGAGGTGTTTGAACATTTTGGTGCCGCCGGAGACAATTTTCTTGGTGGTGAAAATTTACTGGAAAACATGGCCTATATGGTTTTCCGCAACAATCTGGACCTCTGCCGCAAATATAAATTTGCCTTTACAAAACCTCTGGATGCCCATGATTTTCCCGGCTCAGAAATGCTTCTGGAAAAAACCCAGGCCGCCCATACCAACACCCAGATGATGATGGCAAGGCTCAGGCCTTTCTGGGAAACAGAAACAAGGAACAGTACGGGCGTAGAAAAAATAAAAATGGTAAACCGTGAGGGTGCAGAAACAGAATGTGACCTTGCCATACCCTATGAAGAGATGGAAGGCTATCTGAAACAGCGCCTCGCTCAGGGAATGAAAGAATTTTTCACGGCCATGCACAAGGCTTTTACGGATCAGGGCAAAACCCCAAAGCGCATTCACCTCTTTCTTGCGGGAAATGCCAGTCAGTCTTCAAGGCTGAAGGCCCTGCTCGATGGCAATGAAAACAGCCCCTGGATGCTGGGAGAAAAAAAGGCATCTGGCAAGGATGATCCCAAAAAAGATAGGGAAAACGCCGAAATTCTGGAGCAGGAAGTACAGGAATTTTTGAATAAAGTACCAACATCATTCGACAATGAGCTTATACTGTCAAAAATATATGATTTTTTTATATCGATAAGTGAAGTAAAAGTGGCCGACAATTTAGCATTATTAAAAACAGATGAAGACATCTTCGAATTTAATATAATGGGATTATTAAATACAAGTGCAGACATCCCCGATTTTAAAAAAGACATTATCAAACTGATGAAAGATGAGGCCATCGCCCCCAGAATCAGAAATGAACTTTACCCCCTTGTGGGCATGAATGCTCCCCAGACTGAAAGTGTTGCATCTGAAGCAACAGAAGAAAAAGCCCCCGTTTCTGAAATCATGGATTATCTGACTACTCTTTATGATGGCAATGCACCGGAAATTCTCATTTACCCGCCCATTCCAAAAAACATCAGCAATCCTGATCAGGCCACAGCTAAAACCGGTGTTGCCCTTGGGCTTTTGAGGCTTTCTCCGGGTAACAATATAAAGGTTATCAATTGCTCCACAGAAGAAAGCAAGGGCAATCCCCCCTTTGGATTTTATGTGGGACGCATCAGAAAAAAAATATTTTTCCCATCCATCCAAAACCATGCCCGTTACGGAGAATGGGAAGAAATGGGCACTGTTATGGATCGGGTATTCCGTATGGTTTACACCCGCTCCCCCAGCGCAGCAACCGGTGCAATGCCTTCATCAGACGCAGCACTGATTCAGGAAAGGCTTGAATTTGCAGGTGAATGCAATGGGCACAAGGTCTTTGCCCGGCCAGTTGATCCCCATAAACTTGAAATCTGCACAGCCCGCAATATGGAAGAACTCGAAGCAGGAAAGGCAGAAAACCTTCAAGAACTGCCCTTAAAAAAAGGGTAGCTTTTTAAGTTTTCATGTGTGCCGGGAGCTGCCCGGCACATTTAAATCCCGTCCAGCTCCGCTGATGGCTGCTGGTTTTTGGTGAGTTTGTTGAAGTTGAGTCTAAAAATGCATGGCTGTTTTTTGCCCATACCTGCACCAGCATAAAATGTTTTTTCTGTATGAAATAAAGACCATAAGTTTATTGTAAAAACACCTTTTACGGGTACAGATGGGCAGACCATCCGGGAGGAAAAAATGAAATATCCCTATGGAATTTCTGATTTTGAAGAAATCATATGCAATAATTATTTTTACTGTGACAGAACGGATAAAATCCTTGAGCTGGAAAAGGCCAAATCCCAGCTTTTCATCAGACCAAGGCGTTTTGGCAAAAGTCTTCTTCTGTCCATGCTTGAAAACTATTATGATATTGCCAGAAAAGATGATTTTCAAAAATTATTTGGCCATTTAAAAATTGGTCAAAGCCTGACCCCATTGAGAAACTCCTATTTCATTTTAAGATGGGATTTTTCCTGTGTGGATGCAGCCGGAGGCTATGAAGGGGTTAAAAAATCTTTATACAACCATATCAATGCCAGAATAGAGCGTTTTATATCCTATTATAATTTTAAGGGTTTCTCTCTGCCTGAAATTAAAATCAATCCCGATGATGCCATCTATACGATGGAGCGTCTTATTTCAGCGGTAGAGGTTTCTGAATACCCTCTCTATCTCCTGATTGATGAGTACGACAATTTCGCCAATACCATTCTCATGTCTTCTGCCGACAAAAAAGAAGATTATGAAAAGCTTGTTAAGGAAGAGGGCGTTTTAAGAACGGTTTTCAAGGCAGTAAAGGCCCTGACCTCCGGCACTATGATTGACAGGGTTTTCATTACAGGTGTTTCTCCCGTTGTTTTAAGTGATATTACAAGTGGTTATAATATTGCTGAGGCTGTTTATTCTGAAGCAGCTCTTAATRATCTCTGTGGTTTCAGTGAAATGGAGATAAGGGCCGAGATTGAGAACATTGTTAAAACCMAAAAATCAAAGGATTTAATTTCTGAAARTGAAGCAGCCATAGAAGATGCTGCCAATACCATGAGAAGTTTTTACAATGGCTATATGTTTTCCACTGAGGCAGATGAATTTATTTATAATCCAACCATGTGCCTTTATTTTTTCAAGCAGTTTGCTAACAAGGGCAAATACCCTAAAAGAATGCTGGACTCCAATCTTTCCACGGATCAGGCCAAGCTCAGCTACATTGCCAGCCTCAATGGGGGCCAGGCACTGATAATCAATCTCATGGAAAAGGAAGACAGTGCTGTCATTGAAAGTATAGAGCTATCCTTTGGGATAGAGGATATTCTTTTTGACAGCTCACAGGACAGGCAGTTTTTAACATCATTCCTTTATTATTTCGGGATTTTAACAATTGCCGAAGAAACGCCGGATCTGAAAACAAGGCTGAAAATCCCCAACATGGCAGTCAAGGGCCTGTATGCGGATAAACTATGTAATCTGCTGCTGCCCGATACAGAGGTAAGGGATGCGGGAAGGCTTGCAGCAGAAAAGGTTGGAGAAGCACCGCCTTTGCCGGAATAGGGTGTTGTAGGGGCAGGCCCCTGTGTCTGCCCCTACAACACCCTATTCCGCCACCCGGTAGGCAAGGGCCTTGCCCTGCACAGGTTACAAACCGGATTTGTTCCATACGCTGAAGCCTGTTGGCCTGAGTGCCGGGGTAAGGGAAGAAAACTGTAAAAAACACCTTGTCCATTGACTCTTGCTAAAGATTTTAAAAGTCGGCAAAAGTCAAAAAACCCATAAAGAACGCTGATACAGATTCATCATTTTAAAAAAGGCAGATATACCCATGAGCAGCACAATGCGCCAATGCCTGATGCTTCGCATGATTCCCTGGCATCCGAAAAAAATAGACACCGCCACCATTGAATACCGCCTGAAAGAAAATGACATCCATATTCACAGGCGAACCATACAGCGGGATCTGGAACATCTTTCCACCATTTTTCCTCTGGTATGCGATGACAGGGAAAAACCCTACGGCTGGTCATGGTCTGCGGAAGCTGAACTTTTTGACATCCCGCAGATGGACCCGCTGACGGCCTTTTCCTTCCGCATGATGGAAGAATTTCTTCTGTCTGCCATGCCGCCCGCATCCCTTAAAGCCTTAAAACCCCATTTCCGCCATGCATCCAAGGTTCTGGAAAGTATCCATGCAGATCAACTGAAATCCTGGCCGGACAAGGTGAAAATCCTGAGCCGATCCCAGCCCCTGACACCGCCTGCCATCAAAAGCTCCGTTCTGGATACTGTGTACGAATGCCTCATGGAAGGAAGAAAATTTTCTGCCTCTTACAGGCGCAGGGGCCAGAGTAATGCTGTGAGCTACACCATCAATCCCTTGGGCATTGTACTGCTGGACCGCATCATTTATCTGGTCTGCACCATGCGGGATTATAATCAGATGAAGGACATCCGCCAGCTCGCCCTGCACCGCTTTGTCTCAACGGAAAAAATGGAAGAAGCAGGCCTTGTTCCTGATGATTTTGAACTGCAGACCTACATTGACAGCGGAGCATTCAGCTATCTCAAGGGCGAAGAACCCATAGAGCTTGAAATTCTGCTGGATAACCCCGTGGCAGCTCACCTTTATGAAAGCCCCCTCTCATCGGATCAGATCATCACAGAATATGATGAACACCGGGTATGCATAAAAGCCACTGTGCTGGATACGGCACAGCTTCGCTGGTGGCTTTTGGGTTTTGGTGAGTTTGTGGAGGTAAGAAAGCCTGATAATCTGAGGGAGGAGTTTCGGCAAAAAAGTGCTAGAATGCATGCCATGTATCGGCTCATATAATCTGAAAAAGGAAAAAAGATGACCAGAGAAAAAGAACTGATCCTGTCCTTTCAACTGAACTTTGTCATGCCCCAACCCCTCAGCAAAGTTCAGAGCTTAGCAAAAGCCAGCGCATTGGAAACCCTGAAAGAAAAAGGTATAAAACCTGAGGATGCTGAAATTGTATTGATACCGTCAGGCTTTGAAAAACTTTCTACAATCATGGCCAAACTCCTGCCCCCATTTTTTCCCGTTGGCAGATGTACGGTGAATGTTTATTCCAAATCCTGATTTTGCTAAGGCCGCTAACGGGTCAGTTCTTGCACTGTTGTCAACTTATCTAGCCAATCACCCTAAAATACTAAAAATTACTGTCCGGCACGCACAAGGCGCACTTGGAGAGTGCAATTCTTGCTAACATTGTAGACATCGCCATAACCGAAATGAAAGTACCACGCACTGAGGCTACGGTTAGCATAAAGCGAGGAAGACCAAAAACCACCATTGGCGAAGTTAGGAAAAGCATCTGGATGTATTTGAGGTTTATATTTTTTATCAATCAAGGTCTTCAATTCCTCAATAATTGGAACCCGCCAATCTTTTTTTCTGGCAAAAGAACATGTTTTAGCTTCCTCCATGGCATCGTTCCAGGTAAACTCCTTTGCAACCCCATTACAGGTATTACCTTCCCATGTCTGTCCCAAGGCACAGCGCATCCACTGTAAACCTGTCTTTGTATCCAACACCGTACCATCTTTTAAATCCTTAAACCTGCCTTCTTTATCAATAAAAACAAATTTTTCAGCCTTTGCCAATTCTGTATCGTGATTTATTTCAATGACTGATACCTTAATATTTTTCATACTTACAGCAAGACTATCCGTCTCAAAAAGACAACCCAGTATTGCCTTGTCTGCACATACAACACCACTTGCCACCTCAATTTTTTCTTCAGTAACATTAAAACGCAATCCAATAATAAATTCTTTATCAGGTACATAAAGGCTGCGGGCTGCATCCCTTTCCAGGGTAAGAACTGGTACCCTTCCATCCATAAAAGGCTTTGCCCATTCAGCAGTTTCCACCCATTTCATATGAAAACGACCTGTTTTGATGTCATATTTTTCTTTTATCAAAACGGCCTTGCCAACCTTCCAAATCACATTTTTCAAACGACTAATCCGCTCTTCTTCGTACTCAAAGGGATCTCGCTCAAAATCAGGTTCATCATCCCGGTTCATCCACATTTCTGCCCATTTTTTACGGGCTTCTTCAAGTTTAGCCAGAACAGATTCGGGAAGATCCTCTTGATTACTTCCAGGAATCAAGGCAAATTCCCAGTCGCAGATTTTACAATGCTCAGATTCCTCATTTTGTTGCAGTCCACAGACAGGACAATTTTTTTCTTCCATAGACAAACTCCTTTACATATTCATCAGATAAAAAGGGAACTTAAACCCATAGCTTCCACCTTCAACTCCCCAATCTCGCCCGTGTCAGAGTTAAAATCTACACCAGCTAATCAGCCGCACGCATTTTGGGTAGGCTGCTTTAGTCTT
Source organism: Desulfobotulus mexicanus (assembly GCF_006175995.1). Lineage (NCBI taxonomy): Bacteria > Pseudomonadati > Thermodesulfobacteriota > Desulfobacteria > Desulfobacterales > Desulfobacteraceae > Desulfobotulus > Desulfobotulus mexicanus. The sequence continues at coordinate 94,400 of NZ_VDMB01000011.1, read as the reverse complement.
GCTATGCTATCTTTCAAAAACCGCCCAAAGAGATAGAATCACATAGTCATCAGCATCAGAACGGCTTTTTCTTATTAATTCATCAACCTTTTCAGGAGATGTACCTATAAAATTTGTCTTTGCTAAAAATTGATATTCCTCTCTTTTGACACTCCTGCCTGCAATTTTAAAACAATCAATTGTTGCTTGGTATGATTGCCATATATTATCCAGAACATTATTACTCAATGTTCAAGTTTTTCGATTTTCCAATGGTTACATCAGGTAGTGCCAGCATCTAACCTATTGATTTTACAGTAGCGACACACTTGGCCTTCGTTGTTTTGCATGTAATCAAATCAGGGGCTTATAAAAAACTGGAACATCGAGTATTAGAACTCATAATCAGAAACCTCCGATAAGAGTTCAAAAAATAGTTCCTTGTCTAATAAATGAGCCTTTCCACGCCGTTTATCTTCAATCCAATACCATCCAGCTTGCTTTATTCCTTTATAAAATTGTTTTGTAGCAGTATCTTGATAATCTCCTGCTTTTACTGAAGGTGATTGCAGTAATCCATCTTTTTCTAAATTGACTATAATTACCTTATCAAGCTTACCTATTAAATCCACTCTCCCATTAGCAGCTATAACCCAAGCGCCAACAGGTATAATACTTGCGATTGTCTCATTTTTATCATCCTGAATTATAAACTTATTGGCTTTATATGTTCCAGAAGCTTCCTCAGCTATTTCAATTTCTTCTTGAAGTATGGATAATCCATAAGGGCTTAACCAGAAACGAATGTTATTATACAACGTATCTATACTTTTTAGAAATCTATCAAGGATAATGGTTCTGTCTTCATTCATCAATATTCCCTCATTTTATATTATTATGGTGGAGAGATTGAAAGAAAAGATTCTTCTCCATTCCTCTTAAGGATACACCTATGCCCGGCTCTCATTAAGCCAGGGGCTGATCTTGCCGTTTCCTGAAAGGAAAACGGATTTTTTAGCCCGTGTGACGGCCATAAAAAGAAGTGCCCTGTCCCTCATTTCCGCTTTTTTCCGAATCTCAGGATCTTCGGATTTCATGGCATGGCTCATCAGGGGCATGGCATCTTCGTTCATACCGCAGATCAGCATATGATCAAACTCAAGGCCTTTAACTCTGTGCATGGTGCCGATGCGCACACCCGGCTCATTCCTGTCATCGGGGCGGGAGGGGAGCAAGGGATAAAGTACCAGCCCCCGCTTTTCAAGTTCACTTGAATACAGTTGCAATAACCTGTGCGTCCGAAGCACCACACAGCAGGCATTGAGGGCACCATCATTTGTATTTATCATCTTCAGATGTGCTTCTATGGCATCGCACTCATCATCAAGATTTTCTGCGGCCAGTAAGTGCGGCTCTGTTCCGTGAATCAGGGAAATATAGCCATCTTCCAAATCCTCGCCTTCGTCCAGATCGTCCACAAAGACATCCTTCATTAAGGACATGGCCCATCGTCTTGTTTCTTCCGTGGTCCTGTAGTTGATGCGAAGTTTGGTGCTGCGCCCCACAATGCGGATACCGCACTGACTCAGTGCCCCATGAACACTGTAGATTCTCTGATGGGCATCGCCCACTATAAAAAGATCGTCAGGGCCTTCCGCAACCATGGCCCGTAAAAGCCTGAAGGCCTGCATGCCCATGTCCTGGGCCTCATCCACAATAATGTGCCTGAATACGAAATTGTTATCCTTTTCCAGATAAAATCTTGCATCCCGCATCATATCTGCGGGTTCCCTTATTTTTTCCTGATCCATCAGCGCCATGTAGCGTTCAAACACAGGCCAGAGCCCTTCCCTCTCCTGCCTGCCCAAGGCAATTCCCCGGCCCCGGCGTTCTGTCCGGACATAGGAAACAAGGTCAGAAATTTCAAAGGGCTGAATCACCTCTTCCCACTCTTCCCTTAAAAAACCCATGGAAAAATTCAATTCAGGGGGAAGAATTTCCAGAGCCTGCTGCCAGAGTTCTTTGGATTTTTCGCCATAATCAACGGTAAAACCATGACCCTGTTCCAAAAGAAAATCCACCACCCATTTGTCCAGATTAACAACCTCAATCCGGGCAAAATCTTCGGCTTCCATGATTTTTTCAAGGTTTGCCTGAATGTCTGCCGCAAGGTTTCTTGTAAAGGTGGTGAAAAGAATCCTGTCTTTGCTTTCTCTTTTCATGTTTTCCGCAAGCCATTTGGCCCTGTGCATGGCCACAACGGTTTTGCCTGTTCCGGCTCCTCCCAAAACCCGCACGGCTCCGCTCCAGCTTTTTTCCACAAGCCTGCGCTGGCTTGGATGAAGAAAGGTGCGCCAGTTTTCAAGGGGGGCATGGAGCATATCGAGGAGGGCTTTTTCCGTAGCAGCAATATAGAATTTGTGGCGTGAAACAGGATGATCCAAAGCGCTGGTAAAATCTTCCGTATCTACAACTTCTTTTTCCTGAATACCCTGCTCAGAAATTATGGAAAGAACATCCTCATAGCTTTCACCCTGACTCAGCCAGACAAGGGCTTCATACACATGCTCCGGGCAGCTTTCCTTAAAATCCTTCAGATCCTGCTGCGTCTCAAGGTTTCGCACTTCACCGAGTAGTTTTTCAGGAAGCCCCAGCCGCAAAAGGTCTTTGTCCCTAAGGCCTGAAAACATGGCAGAATCTTTTTTTTCTTCCGGTGTCTGGGGCGCTTCTTTTTCCGTTACCCTGTAAATCTGTACGGCCCCTAATTGCGGATTGATATCGCAGATGCGGTTTTTTGCCCATTCATAGGCCCTGTCGTGGTGATCCACCCATAAAAGCATATACACATTGCCTGATTTGGGCTGCAGCACAATCCCCCGGTAGGTCTGGTCGATGCGCACGGATCGGATGCGGGGATCTCTGCACTGATGAAGCTTTTCATAATTGATGCCACTTGCCGTAGGGTCCTGCTGGAATTTGGTTAAAAAATGCTGCACCTTGGTCTGCTGCTTCTGCGGGATACGGGCAAATGCGGAAAAAAAATCATCGGAGATGGCAACCTGAATGTCATTTATGGCCATAACAGTCCTTTCTGAAACAAAAAACTTCCAAAATCAGGTGGATGATAATGCAAAAAACCGGCCTGTTTATGCAAATGGCTTTTCTTAAAATCATATAGCATAAATGGATAAAAAAATGCAGTTACCAGACCGCAGCTATCCTCAAGCTCCTGCCTTTTTTCTCTGCCCATGATTAATTTGACCTCAGATGCTACAGCACTGTGCTACAATGGTTTCCTGGAAAAAACTGTTTGCAATGCTTGAAGAGGAAAAGCAATAAAAGGTATAAAGTTTTTCTAAAGACACCCTTTGCGGGTGCCTGATGGCAGACCATTCGGGAGGAAAAAATGAAATATCCCTATGGAATTTCTGATTTTGAAGAAATCATATGCAATAATTATTTTTACTGTGACAGAACGGATAAAATCCTTGAGCTGGAAAAGGCCAAATCCCAGCTTTTTATCAGACCAAGACGCTTTGGCAAAAGCCTTCTTCTCTCCATGCTGGAAAACTATTATGATCTTGCCAAAAAAGATACATTTGAAAAGCTGTTTGGTCACCTTGCCATAGGCAAGAATCCAACGGGGCTGAAAAACTCATACTTCATTTTAAGATGGGATTTTTCCTGTGTGGATGCTACTGGGAGTTATGCCGAAATAAAACAGTCCCTATACAATCACATCAATGGAACGATAGAAAATTTTATCAAATATTACAGGCAAAAGGGATTTACCTTTGAAGATGTCAATATAGATTATAAAGATGCTCTATATTCAATCAGTTCACTTTTAGGGTCAATCAGGGTCTATGAAAATGCAATGTATCTTCTGATCGACGAATACGACAACTTCGCCAACACCATTCTCATGTCTTCTGCCGACAAAAAAGAAGATTATGAAAGGCTTGTTAAGGAAGAAGGTATTTTAAGAACGGTTTTCAAGGCAGTAAAGGCCCTGACCTCCGGCACCATGATTGACAGGGTTTTCATTACAGGCGTTTCTCCCGTTGTTCTGAGTGATATTACAAGTGGTTATAATATTGCTGAGGCTGTTTATTCTGAAGCAGCTCTTAATGATCTCTGTGGTTTCAGTGAAATGGAGATAAGGGCCGAGATTGAGAACATTGTTAAAACCAAAAAATCAAAGGATTTAATTTCTGAAAATGAAGCAGCCATAGAAGATGCTGCCAATACCATGAGAAGTTTTTACAATGGCTATATGTTTTCCACTGAGGCAGATGAATTTATTTATAATCCAACCATGTGCCTTTATTTTTTCAAGCAGTTTGCTAACAAGGGCAAATACCCTAAAAGAATGCTGGACTCCAATCTTTCCACGGATCAGGCCAAGCTCAGCTACATTGCCAGCCTCAATGGGGGCCAGGCACTGATAATCAATCTGATGGAAAAGGAAGACAGTGCTGTCATTGAAAGTATAGAGCTATCCTTTGGGATAGAGGATATTCTTTTTGACAGCTCACAGGACAGGCAGTTTTTAACATCATTCCTTTATTATTTCGGAATTTTAACAATTGCTGAAGAAACCCATGAGCTGAAAACAAGGCTGAAAATCCCCAACATGGCAGTCAAGGGCCTGTATGCGAATAAGCTTTGTAATCTGCTGCTGCCAGATACAGAGGTAAGGGATGCTGGCAGGCTTGCGGCAGAAAAGGTTTTCCAGAAGGGGGATATGCAGCCCCTTTGTGACTTTGTGGAGAAAAAATATTTCAAGGTTTTCAGCAACCGGGATTACATCCTTGCCAATGAGCTGACCCTGAAAACCGCCTTTCTCACCCTTTTATACAATGACATCATTTTCCTGATGGATTCGGAATCAGAAATTTCCAGAAGATACTCGGACCTCACCATGATCATCCGTCCGGATAAGAGATACGGCAGGGTGTATGATGTTTTGATTGAATTCAAGTTTGTCAGCCTTAAAGAGGCGGGCCTGTCCGGCAAAGAAGCCCTGGCCTTAAGCGTGGATGAATTAAAAGTCCTTCCTCCTGTCCGGGAAAAGATAAAAGAAGGAATTGAACAGCTTGAGGATTATGGAGCAAGGCTTTGTAAAAAATATAAAAATTTAAGACTTCAGAAATTTGTGGTGACAGCCCTTGGGTTTGACAGAGTGTGTTTTGAAAAGGTTGGAGAAGCACCGCCTTTGCCGGAATAGGGTGTTGTAGGGGCAGGCCCTTTGTGCCTGCCCTGTTTTCGGGCAACCACGGGGGGTTGACCCTACACAAAAACCCATTTCTTGACAGCCCCGCAAACCCTCCTTGTCATCTCCCTCCCCTCTTTTTTTATCTCCCATGTTTTTAAGCGACCTGAACTGTCGCACACCTGTGCTACAAAGAGTTTCAGGGCAAAAAGTCAGAGCGGCCTTTGCCTTTTTCCACCTTTCAGGCCTATAATCCAAGCTTGCCAATATAAAAACCCACAGCCCGGCTGTAACCATAAATACCAGAGGGGAAAAAATCATGAACACACTGACTCCGGAACAAAGCCACAGCCTTATTTGCAGGGCSGTTTCCCAAAAGGGAGAWGAAAGCCCCATGGCAGCCACCCTGAGCAAGATGGAAAAAACCATCAATGAAGAAATGCACAAGGTRWSCCGCTACCACAGCCCTCCGGATCTTGTGCATTATTTCTTTGAGTTCAAAAAGGAGTTTGAGCGGTTCCGGGAGTTTTCAGAATTTCCTGAACTGGCCCGCAAGGTGATTGTGGGCTTTGGCGGAGCCTTTTCAGCAGGCAAGTCTTCCCTGCTCAACGCCATCCTTGGCCGTAAAATTCTTCCTGCSGAGGTGGACCCCACCACCACAGTGCCYGCCTTTATAATAAAGGGCAGTGAGGAAGCCATCAGCGCCTTCAATCTTTTCGGMAGAAAGATCAGCCTCAGTGCCCATGAATTTGTGGCCCTGACCCATGACTACGAAAAGGAGTACGGCACACCCATGGGCCATATCCTGAAGTCGGCCCACCTTGCCCTGCCGGAGTTTTCCTGGGAAAACCTCGCTCTTCTGGATACGCCSGGATATTCCAATGCCGATGATGAATCGGATACGGAATCAGCCGATGCCCGAACAGCCCGCACCCAGCTCAACACGGCYCAGTTYATTGTCTGGGTAATCCGGGCAGAGGCCGGAACCATTCCTGAAAAGGATCTGAAATTCCTTGCCAGCCTGCGCCCTGAAATTCCCAAACTGTTTATTCTCTCCCAGGCCGAYAAGCGGGACGAGCAGGACATMCGGGATATCATGGCCCTTATCCGCAACACCCTTGAAAAACGGGGGATCGGCTTCATTGATGTGCTGCCCTTTTCCGCAAGGAAAAAAAAGCTTTACCCCGCAGAAGCCATTACCGCCGTTCTGGATCAGTGGAACACAAARCCAAGGGAAGTKCTTTTTGCGAGAAACTTCAAGGTGCTTTTCATCCATTTTATCCGTTATCTGGATGAAAAAAAGCTGAGTGCGGAAAGAAGCCTCAACCGCCTGAACCGGGTGCTGGGCCTTGCCGATGATGAGGATATCCGGCAGGACATTGAGGAGCTTCAGAAAAAAACAAAACTGGAGATCAATCAACTGGACGGGGAAAGGGTGATACTCATGGGGCTTTCCAACACCTTTTTCCGGGAGTTGAAAAAGGAGGGGGATAAGGTTGGCATAGAAATGCCTGAGCCTTCGGAGATGGATCTTCTGGCACCGGATGGAGCCAATATTCTTGAGCTGCTGCGCTCTTATATGGAAAAGGAAAAAATCAGATCAAAGGGTTTGGAAAAACACCTCTTGCCCTTGATGCAAGCAGCAGAATGCAGGAATTATGACATCATCACAAGACAGGTAGGCGAAAAACTCAAAGACCTTCTCCTGAAAGCCTGTGCATAGAAAAACAAAGGGCTTCCGGGTTTCATTAAATTTGAAAAAACAAAACCCTCACCCAAAGGGAGAGGGAGCCAAAAGGAGAAAACTAATGACTACATCTACAAACCCCCAGCTATCCACCCTTCTGCAGCAGATTCACAACCTGAAAACAGAATTTCTGCCCCTGCCGGAGCACGCTGCCAAAGATTGCGACACCCACACCAAAGAACGTTACCTCACCCTTCTGGCCTCCCTTGCCATGGCGGATAAGGCCATTACGGAGGCTGAATCCCGCCTCATTTCCCTGCTTCGGGCATCCATGGGGCTGGAAGTAAGAAACTCTGCCCTTTATGAACAGGCAGGAAATCTTGATGAAGAAGGTTTGAGGGATTTTTTCAGGGCCATCAAAGAAGCAGACATTGCCAAAAGCTTTATCCTCGATGCCCTGATTCTTTGCAGGCTGGATGGCCCTTTGAACCCGGAAGCAGCAGAAGTTCTGGGGCATCTGGCTGAGCTGATGGGTATTGGGGAAGAAGATTTGAAAATTTTGGTGGGGCTGTCCTGCCATGTGTTGGGAATTCAAAATGAAACACTGAATCCTGTTAAATGGAATCCTGATTTTTACAGGCATTGGTATTTTTTATTGTTGAAGGGCAAGGGAAAGCTGACTTTGCAGGATATTGAGGCAGGTCAACGCTTGTCCTTTCCATTAAAAGACAGTGATATTATGGCTGCTGCAACGGTACTGGATGAAAAAACAGGCCTTGAGTGGATGCGCTGCTCTCTGGGCCAGACCTGGGACGGCAGCACCTGTGTTGGGGAAGCTAAGGCATATAATTTGGATAATGCCATGGCAGCCGCAGAAAAACTAAATAAAGAGGGTGGTTATTGTGGATACAGGGACTGGCGTTTGCCCACCATAGAAGAGCTGAATACCCTTGTCTATTGCAGTTCAGGTAAAAGAGCAGACTGGGAGCCTGGTAACGCGGGAGGAGAATGCGAAGGCGACTTTCAGAAACCAACCATAAACCTTGCAGCCTTTCCCAATACCCCGAAAAGCGGGTTCTCGTCTTCCTCGCCCCGTGCCGGCAACGGCGCCTATGCGTGGAGCCTCGCCTTCTCCAATGGTAGTGTCTACGGCGACTACAACAACCTGCTCCGCCTCGTGCGCCTCGTGCGCGGCGGACAGTGATTTTTTCCTTTGGCAACCATAGCCAATAAAAAAACTTTCACTTATTTTTTTTCAATCAGAACTGAATACAGAAATTTATATCAAGGGTACATAGCGCCCCGCCATATTTTTTTAAAAAAGGAACATCCCATGACCCACCCCCACCTTCAGCACCTTGAAACCCTCACCGCAGATCATGCACCAAGAAGACACTGGTACATTCCTTAATGTTATTTCTGACACCGTATTCATCCATCTTTCTTCTTTTTCTTTTCCAGTTTATGATGTTTCAAAGGAATCGCTCATTTCGACTTTTATCATCTGGGGAGGTATTTGATTTGGCGGCAAGGAAAAAGAAAAAAAATGACTATGACAGCCCCTGGAAAGAAATTCTGGAGAAGCGTTTTCCTGAATTTCTTGCCCTGCTCTTTCCTCAAATTTATGAAGAAATTGACTGGAGTCGGAAGCCGGAATTTATAGACAAGGAACTGCAGAAAATAGCCTGGGATTCAAATATCAAAAGGCGTTATGCAGACAAACTGGTAAAGGTCTGGACAAAAAAGAACCATGAAATTCTGGTCATCATACACATTGAGGTGCAGGGAGATCCCGAAGTTGATTTTTCAGAGCGCATGTATGTGTATAATTACCGTATTTTTGACCATCACAGAACAATGGTTGTAAGCCTTGGCGTTCTCACGGATAATCAGAAAAGCTTCAGGCCGGATTCCTATTCCAGAGAATTATGGGGATGCTCCCTTGACTTCCATTTTCCCATAGTAAAACTTATGGAGTGGGAAGACAGGTGGGATGAGCTTGAAAACAGTGAAAATGTGTTTTCCCTTGCGGTTATGGCCCAGATCAAGGCAAAATCAAGCAGCAGCAAGGATGAACTGAAAAGCTGGAAGATTCACCTTGTTCGTCTTATGTATAAACGCAATTATGACAAAACCACAATTCTTGAGTTTTTCAGGGTGATAGACTGGATGATGCGGCTTCCTGAAGTGCTTGATAAGGAATTTCTTCAGGAAATATATCAGATAGAGGAGGATAGAAAGATGCCATACATTACAAGCGCAGAGCGGTTCGGGATGGAAAGGGGTATGAAGCTGGGCATGGAAATGGCTATGGAAAAAAGCGTTGAGAAGCTCCGCAAAGAAAAATTTCAAACCATCATACGTTTAACCAAGCTGGATATAAAGCCGGAAATTATAGCTTCAGGTGTAGGTCTTAGTCCTGAAAAAGTAAAAGCTGTTCTTGCCGCAGGTGACAAAGGACTGGAACTGCTGACAGATAAAGAACTATTGGAAAACTGATTTTTCAGAATGCTGATAAAGGAAATTGGCCATTTCCGGGCTTGAATTTACCTTAAACCCCTTCCCCTTTTCCTGATATTTTGTCCTGCCCTCGCTGCATAAGGCTGCCAGGGCATTTTTTTTATCCCCATGTTTTTAAGCGACCTGAACTGTCGCACACCTGTGATACAAAGAGTTTCAGGGCAAAAAGTCAAAGCTGGCTTTGCCTTTTTCCACCTTTCAGGCCTATAATCCAAGCCTGCCCATATAAAACCCACAGCCCGGCTGTAACCATAAATACCAGAAGGGAAAAAATCATGAACACACTGACTCCGGAACAAAGCCACAGCCTTATTTGCAGGGCCGTTTCCCAAAAGGGAGAAGAAAGCCCCATGGCAGCCACCCTGAGCAAGATGGAAAAAACCATCAATGAAGAAATGCACAAGGTGTCCCGCTACCACAGCCCTCCGGATCTTGTGCATTATTTCTTTGAGTTCAAAAAGGAGTTTGAGCGGTTCCGGGAGTTTTCAGAATTTCCTGAACTGGCCCGCAAGGTGATTGTGGGCTTTGGCGGAGCCTTTTCAGCAGGCAAGTCTTCCCTGCTCAACGCCATCCTTGGCCGTAAAATTCTTCCTGCCGAGGTGGACCCCACCACCACAGTGCCTGCCTTTATAATAAAGGGCAGTGAGGAAGCCATCAGCGCCTTCAATCTTTTCGGAAGAAAGATCAGCCTCAGTGCCCATGAATTTGTGGCCCTGACCCATGACTACGAAAAGGAGTACGGCACACCCATGGGCCATATCCTGAAGTCGGCCCACCTTGCCCTGCCGGAGTTTTCCTGGGAAAACCTCGCTCTTCTGGATACGCCGGGATATTCCAATGCCGATGATGAATCGGATACGGAATCAGCCGATGCCCGAACAGCCCGCACCCAGCTCAACACGGCTCAGTTCATTGTCTGGGTAATCCGGGCAGAGGCCGGAACCATTCCTGAAAAGGATCTGAAATTCCTTGCCAGCCTGCGCCCTGAAATTCCCAAACTGTTTATTCTCTCCCAGGCCGATAAGCGGGACGAGCAGGACATACGGGATATCATGGCCCTTATCCGCAACACCCTTGAAAAACGGGGGATCGGCTTCATTGATGTGCTGCCCTTTTCCGCAAGGAAAAAAAAGCTTTACCCCGCAGAAGCCATTACCGCCGTTCTGGATCAGTGGAACACAAAACCAAGGGAAGTTCTTTTTGCGAGAAACTTCAAGGTGCTTTTCATCCACTTTATCCGTTATCTGGATGAAAAAAAGCTGAGTGCGGAAAGAAGCCTCAACCGCCTGAACCGGGTGCTGGGCCTTGCCGATGATGAGGATATCCGGCAGGACATTGAGGAGCTTCAGCAAAAAACCAAGCTGGAGATCGATCAACTGGACGGGGAAAGGGAGATACTCATGGGGCTTTCCAACACCTTTTTCCGGGAGCTGAAAAAGGTGGGGGATGAGGTTGGCATAGAAATGCCTGAGCCTTCTGAGATGGACCTTCTGGCACCGGACGGAGCGAACATTCTTGAGCTGCTGCGCTCTTATATGGAAAAGAAAAAAATCAGATCAAAGGGTCTGGAAAAACACCTCTTGCCCTTGATGCAAGCAGCAGATTGCAGGAATTATGACATCATTATAAGACAGGAAGGTAATCGTCTAAATGAAATTCTTATGGATACCATGCCAGCGGATGCCATCTGCCACAACTACACCATTATCACAAGGCAGGAAGGCGAAAAACTCAAAGACCTTCTCCTGAAAGCCTGTGCATAGAAAAACAAAGGATTTCCGGGTTTCATTAAATTTAAAAAACCAAAACCTCACCCAAAGGGAGAGGGAGCCAAAAGGAGAAAAATAATGACTACATCGGCAAATCCCCAACTTTCCACCCTTCTGCAGCAGATTCACAACCTGAAAACAGAATTTCTGCCCCTGCCGGAGCACGCTGCCAAAGATTGCGACACCCACACCAAAGAACGCTACCTCACCCTTCTGGCCTCCCTTGCCATGGCGGATAAGGCCATTACGGAGGCTGAATCCCGCCTCATTTCCCTGCTTCGGGCATCCATGGGGCTGGAAGTAAGAAACTCTGCCCTTTATGAACAGGCAGGAAATCTTGATGAAGGAGGCCTGAAGGATTTTTTCAGGGCCATCAAAGAGGCAGACATTGCCAAAAGCTTTATCCTCGATGCCCTGATTCTTTGCAGGCTGGATGGCCCTTTGAACCCGGAAACAGCAGAAGTGCTGGGGCATCTGACGGAGCTGATGGGTTTGGGGGAAGAAGATTTAAAAGCTTTGGTGGGGCTGTCCTGCCATGTATTGGGTATAAATAAAAAAAGCTTTATTCCTTTTTCATGGAAAACGGATTTTTATTGTCACTGGCACCCATTGCTGCTGAAAGACAATGTTATACTGACTATACAGGATATTGAGCAAAACTTACCTTCTCTTAAACCCAGCATAAATATGCAAAGAGCCACAGTTATGGATGAAAAAACAGGCCTTGAATGGATGCGCTGCTCTCTGGGCCAGACCTGGGACGGCAGCACCTGTGTTGGGGAAGCTAAGGCATATACCTGGGAGAATGCCATGGCAGCCGCAGAAAAACTCAATAAAGAAGGTGGTTATTGTGGACACAGGGACTGGCGTTTGCCCACCATAGAAGAGCTGAATACCCTTGTTTATTGTAGTTCCGGTAAAAGAGCAGACTGGAAGCCTGGTAGCCAGGGAGGAAAATGCGAAGACAACTTTCAGAAACCAACCATCAATCTTGTGACCTTTCCCAATACCCCAGAAAGCTGGTTCTGGTCTTCCTCGCCCAATGCCAACTACAGCAGCAGTGCGTGGGGCCTCCATTTCGGCAGTGGTGGTGTCGGCAGCAACTCCAAGCACTACAATGGCCAGGTGCGCCTTGTGCGTGGCGGACAGTGATTTTTTCCTTTTGGCAACCACAGCCAATAAAAGGTCTGTCACTGGTTTTTATTAAACAGAACTGAATACAGAAAGTTCCAATCAAGGGCGCGCAGCGCCCCTTCATATTTTTTTAAAAAAAGGAGCATCCCATGAACCACCCCCACCTTCAGCACCTTGAAACCCTTGCCGCAGACCTTAAGCCGTGGTCTGATTCCTTATCGAAGGAGTCTGATTCCTTATCGAAGGGGATCGAAAACCTGCAATCCCTTAAAGATGCATACCTCACCAAGCTTGATCGTTTTCAAAAAGAAGAGCAACGCTTAAGCATAGGCATCATGGGGCAGGTAAAGGCGGGGAAAAGCAGCTTTGTCAATGCCCTGCTCTTTGATGGTTTGCCCGTTCTGCCGGAAGCAGCCACCCCAAAAACCGCCAACCTCACGGCCATCACCTGGGGCGAAAGCCCCCTGCTGGAGCTGGAATACTATACAGAAATAGAATGGAAGGATCTGCAGGAAAGGGCCGCATCAAAGGACGGCAGCCCGGAAAGTAAAATGGCCTCTGAGCTTATGGCCATGGTGGAAGAAAACGGCCTTGATCCCCTGGAAAAAATCAGCCTTGGCAAAGAAAGCATTGAATTCACCAAGCCCGAAGACCTTGTTTCCATACTCAATGACTATGCCGGAGAAAATGGCCGTTACACCCCTGTCATCAAAACCATACATATTTTTCTGCCCCTGAATGAACTTAAAGGTTTAGAAATTGTGGATACACCGGGTATGAACGACCCGATTTTAAGCCGCACGGAAAAAACCAGAGAATACATGGCCCGCTGCGATGTGGTTTTTTTCCTCAGCCGTGCGGGTCAGTTTCTGGATGCTTCGGATACCAACCTTCTGGCCCGTCAGCTTCCGGGCAAGGGTGTCAAGCGCATGGTTCTGGTGGCAGGCCAGTTTGATGCCGCCATTCTGGACGATGGCTTTAACAGAAACAGTTTTCAGGAATGTGAAAAAAACCTCTGCACCCGTCTGAATCAAAGGGCAGAGGAAGAAATGGAAAAATTGGCCAAAGACTTTGAGAACAGGGGCAGGGCAAATATAGCAGAGCTGATGCGCAGCATGAAAACCCCTGTTTTATCCAGTACCTTTGCCCATGGCTTTGCCTCCTGGCCCGAAGATATGTGGGGAAAAACCATGAAGCACATCCACAATGAACTCACCGAGCTGGCGGAAGAAGAATGGAGCAGCAGCTTCAGCAAACAGGACTGGCAGCGCATCTCAGGTTTTGACCTTCTGCATGACCATTACAAAAAGGCCAGAGAAGATAAGGAAAAAATCCTTCAGCAGCAGATAAAAGGCATGATTCCCGAATCAAAGGAGCAGTTGATCCTGTATGTGGAAGAACTTACAGACATTGTGAATCAGCGGCTGGATTTTTTGAATCAAAACGATATTTCCGCCATAAAGGAACAAAAGAAGGCCTCTGAAAGCCGTATTCAGACCATTGCACTGGTTTTAAGCGAGGTGATAAGCCTTAACATCAACCAGATACAAAGGGCAAGGGCGCAAATTCTTGCGGATATTCAGCAGTCTTTGGCTGAATTTACCAAGCTCAGTACCCGCACCGGAACGGAAACCTACACCTCCTACACAACCGTCAGCACTTCCAAATGGTATAATCCCTTTTCATGGGGAAGCTCAACAACAGTCCCTACAACACGTAGCCGCTCTTACCAGTATGTTATGGCTTCCGATGCCGTAGAAAAGGTGACGGGCTACAGCAATGAAAGTGCCGCATCCATCAACCGTAAATTCAGTGAAAGCTTTAATCCCCAGAAAATTAAAACTGAGCTTCGCAAGGCCCTGTTAAAAGAAATGGAAACAGCCAGTGCGGATTTCAACCCAGGCTGGTTCCGCAGTGTGATAGATCATGGCATTCGCGAGCTTCAAATTCCAGTTTTTACAATGGATTACGGCAATGAGGCCGATGCCATTGTGCAGGAGTTTCAGGGTGAAATCCGTACAGACAAAATGGATAACCTGAACCTTATGCTGAGCAAGGCTTTACATAAAACCTTTGAACGCATCCAGAAAAATTTTATAGCTAAAGTAGAAGAATTATGCAGCCAGTTTGAAGATGCCCGAGAAAGCCTTACCCCAGTTCTTACGGAAAATCTGCACAAAGAACTGGCAGAGGTAGAAAAGGCCTTTGCGGATAAGACTGCACAGGTGGAATCTTACAAAAAACTCCTTGCAAGGCTGGAGGAAGAAAAAAAATGAGGGGCAACATCAAGGCTTTTTCCCCTCACCCCCGGCCCCTCTCCCTCTGGAGAGGTGAGAAAAACAGCCATCCTCAAGGCCCCTTCTGGCTCTGGAGAGGGGAGAAAAACAGCCATCCCCAAGGCCCCTCTCCCTCTGGAGAGGGGAGAAAAACAGTCATCCTCAAGGCCCCCTCTCCCTCTGGGAGAGGGCTGGGGTGAGGGTTACAAAGCCCTCGAAACGGTGGCTGACGCAAACCCGGTGGCTGAGGCTCTCGAAGCCATCGGGATAAAATGCCACCGAAATGAAGAAAAAACCACCGCCAAGGGCCAAAACCCAGCGGCAGAAAAATATACAACATCAAAAAAAGGAAACCACCCATGTTTACACAACAGGAATGGATTTTGAGCAGGCTCCCTGAAATCAAAAGCATCTTTGAAAAATATGAACGGCCTGCGGAAGAGCTTGATAACCTTGAAAAGGAAGTTCAGAACTTCAAGGTCAGGCTGCCCCTTATCGGCCCCTTCAGTGCAGGAAAAAGTACCCTCATCAACACCCTCTTAGGTCAGGATCTCCTTGCTATTGAAATAGACCCCACCACAGCCCTTCCCGCAGAAATCCATTACGCAGAGCAAAAGCGTTTCAGCCTCTGCCTTGAGGATGAAAGCCTTATTGACATTACAGAATCCGACTTAAAAGCCCCGCAAACAGAGCATCTCAATAAAAAACCCCTTTATGTCAAAGCTGAACTTACCAGCGAAAAACTGAAAAACTTTCCCCATCTCTGCCTTGTGGATATGCCGGGCTGGGATTCCGGAATCAAAGCCCATTCAACGGCCATAGACAATTACATCAGCCGCAGCCTTGCCTATGCCATTGTCATTCCTGCGGGAGACGGTACCCTTCGCGATAGTATTCGAGTCCTCCTTACGGAGCTGGATTTTTATTCCGTTCCGGTTTTTGTTTTCATTAGCAAATCCGAGAAAAGCCTTCCGGAAGACATCGCAGCCATAAAAGAGCAGATCCGCATTGAAATTGCGGGCATCATGAAAAATGCGCCTTTCCGTGTCGCCACTATCTCTTCCCGAAAAAAAGAAATAGCCCCTTTTCTGGAAAGCCTTCAGCAACTGGAAAATCAGTCTGAAGCCATTTTCAACACCAACTGCCACAGGCTTTTTGGTAAAAGGCTGCAAATGATGGATGATTATCTGAATACCCTTTTGAATGAAGAAAATCTGAGCGCAGAAGAGATCTCTTTAAAGCAGGAAGATATGAGAAATGAGATGGATGCCTTCAAGAAAGACATGAAAAGGCAAACCAGAGAACTTAATGATCAGATAGAGCCATCGGCCCGGCGGATTCTTGATCTGATAAAGGCAGATCTTCATAACAGTCTTGAAAGACTGACGGATGCCAGCCTTCACAACGGAGACATGGAAGGCATTGTGGGACAGATTGTAAGGAATGCCACAACAAAGGGTATGGAAACAGAATTTCATCCCAAGCTTAAAAAATACATTAAAAAGCTTGGAGACACCCTCTCCTCAACTATACCAAGCTCCTTCAAAGCAAACTTCGGTGAGATGGAAGAAGGGCATAACCTGGATTCCTTGCATACGGGTGTTCAAGGGTCTATGGCATTATTATTATTGGTTAAATCTTTACCAGTCATAAACATTATTGCTCCACTTCTTGTGGGGCTGGTTACTTTTCTTTTCGGTAAAACTTCCCGTGAAGAAAAATTAGCCATCAAAAGAGAAGAAGCAAAGCAGCAGATACTGCACAACCTCATCCCCGGTGTTCTCCAAAAACTGAACATTTCTCTGGTTCAAGCCCTTGAAGAGTTAACGGAAAAAGTGGAAAGGGACTTTAAAAAAAGGCTGGACGAGCAGCAGGAGAATATGAAATCCGCCTTTGAAGCCCTCAGCCGTGATCTTCAGCAGAGTGAAGAAGCTTTTAAAGCGAAGCAGAAGGCAATCATGCAGGACAGGGCCACCCTCCATGAAATCATGTCCCGCCTTGAAAGGGCCGCAGCATGAATGAGCTTTCCCTTGAAAAACGCTATGAACTTGTCTGCAATGCCATCACCCGACCTGAAACCGAAGGGAAAACGGCAGCCAGCCTGAGCAGCATGGAAAAAGCTCTGGATGAGGAAATGCTCAAAATAACCCGGCATCACAGCCCGCCGGATTTTGTGCATCTTTATTTCAATTTCAGAAAAGAGTTTGATCGCTTCCGGGAGTTTGCCCGTTTTCCTGAGCTTTCCACCAAAAATACCGTGGGTTTTGGCGGAGCCTTTTCCGCAGGAAAATCTACCCTCATTAATGCCCTTTTAGACAAAAAGGCCCTTTTGCCCGCAGAAACAGACCCAACCACAACGGTGCCGGTCTATCTTATGCAGGGCGAAGAGGAAAAGGTTCATGCCATAAACCTTTTCGGCCACAGCATGGATCTTTCCACCGATGATTTTGTGGTTCTTACCCATGATTTTGAAAAGGAATACGGCAGGCCCCTGGGCCACATGCTGAAATCCGCCCACATTGCCCTGCCGGAATTTGCCTGGGACAACCTGGCCCTGCTGGACACTCCGGGCTATTCCAATGCAGAAGATACCGCCAGCCAAGAAAGCACAGATGCTAAAGTTGCCCGCAGCCAGCTCAACGGAGCATCCTTTATTGTATGGGTGGTTTCCGCTAAGGCCGGAACCATACCGGAAAACGATCTTCGTTTCATCGCTACCCTAAGGCCGGAAACCCCAAAGCTCTTTGTTGTGTCCAGGGCTGATTATGTTCCGGAAGAAGACATTCAGGCCATTGTGGATCTGGTCAGAAAAACCCTACAAAGCCGGGGCATTGCCTTTGTGGATGTGGTTCCCTACTCTTCCAAGAAAAAAAAGCGATACCCAAAGGAAGCCATCACCACACATTTTGATCGCTGGAACCAAAGCCCTGCGGAAGTTCTCTTTGCAAGAAACTTCAAGGTGCTCTTTGCCCACTTCATCCGTTACCTCGATGAACGCAGGCGGGACACGGAAAGAAGCCTCAACCGCTTAAACCGCATCCTTGCCATCTCGGAAGAAAGCGACATTACAGAAGATGTTAAAGAGCTTAAAACCCGCACCATTGATGCACATAAAATGCTGGTGGATGAAAAGAAAACCCTGCTGGAACTTTCTGCGAGATTCTTCCGGGAACTTAAAGATGTGGGGGATCTTGTGGGCATCAAAATGCCCGAACCTTCGGAGATGGATCTGCTGGAGGGGGAAGGTATAATCCTGCTGGACATGCTGCTTGAAATCAAAAAGGAACGGGGGAAAAAAGACAGGGATATGGCAAGGTTTTTTCTGCCTTTGCAGGCAGATGCGGAATCCGAGGAAATTCCCTACATGATACACCGCAGGGCCAGAACCCTGCAAAGCACCCTGAAAGATACCCTTCCCGATGGCAGAATTGTTTATATGGAAGATCTGTTGCAACGCAGGGGCAAAAGCCTGCAAGGTATTTTTAAAGAAAGCATTCCGACCAAGGGCCTGCCGGAAAAACTCCCCGGTCTGACACTGCGCAGAGGCCCGGAGTACAGGGCGTTGATACAAGAGTTCAACAACCTTTAAATTCTGAATAATTCCGACAAATAAGGAGTATGTATATGAGTTCCGATGTACCTGCCATAAGAGATGCCAAGCTACCCGCAAAGGGCATGGACAATGCCGCAGTACAATTGCTGTTGCAGCAGCTTGACCAGCTAAAACCAGACCTTCTGCCCATGCCTGCCCATTGCATAAGTCGTCTGGATGAACACACGAAAAATATTTACATCACCATGCTGGCAGCCATGGCCATGGCAGACAAAAGCGTAACGGACAACGAAGCCCGGCTTCTGCACCTGCTTCAGAAAAGCCTTGGCATGGACCCTGCCGCCACAAGGATTTTTGAGCAGGCCCATCAGTGGGAAAGCTCAGACCTTAAGGATTTTTTCAGGGCCATCAGGGAAGCAGAACTGGATAAAACCTTCATGCTGGATGCGATAATTCTTCTCCGTCTGGACGGACCCATTAATGATGCGGCCACTGCCCTTCTCGGTGAAATGGCAGAACTCATGGAAATGGAAGAAAGTGATATCCGGGGTCTTACCGGCCTTGCCTGTAAAATTCTGGGGCTGCCGGGAAAAACAGATATGCCCTTTGCCTGGAATCCCTATTTTTTCGGGCACTGGCATCCTTTTCTCTATAAACGCAAAAAAATTGAGGCAAGTCTTGTTCATACCTTCACTGGGCATAGCGATAGTGTAAATTCTGTGGCCTTCAGCCCGGATGGAAAAAACATTCTTTCGGGAAGTGCGGATCAAAGACTCATGCTCTGGGATTTGGTCTCAAATGCCAATACTAAAACTTTCACAGGACATAGCGGGCAGATTTATTCCGTAACCTTCAGCCCGGACGGAAAAAGTATTCTGTCAGGAAGTTGGGATGATACCATCAAGCTTTGGGATCTTGCTTCCGGGAAAGCAATAAAAAGCATTGCTATTGGAAGCGATGTAAATGATGCTGCTTTTAGCCCTGATGGGAAAAGCATCCTGTCAGGAAGTGATAACTCTTTAAAATTATGGGATAGTGCATCAGGTAAGAATGTCAGCAATTTTAGTGGGCATAGCGGATACATTTTTTCTGTTACCTTCAGCCCGGACGGAAAAAACATTCTTTCGGGAAGCCAAGACAATAGTATCAAACTCTGGGATACGGCTTCGGGAAAGGAAATAAAAAGCTTCACAGGCCATGGAGGATATGTACAAACCGTTACCTTCAGTCCGGATGGCAAAAGAGTTCTTTCTTCAAGCAATGACGGCAGCATCAGGCTCTGGGATATTGACTCAGGAAACGAGCTGGGTAACATCATAAGTAATGGCAGCAAAATCGCTTTTAATGGTATTCTTATTCTATCCTTCACAGATAAAATATTAAAAGTATGGGATATTCAAAGTAAAAAGCTGCTGCATAGTTTTGAAAGTGATAATCCTGTAAACTCCGTATCCCTCAGCCCTTTAGGAGATTATGCTCTTTCCGGCCATCATAATGGAGAGGTCAAGCTCTGGAAACTCTGATCCTAAGCAGATAATCCGATAAACATGCCCCGGCACCATCCCCATGGTTCCGGGGCAAGGAATCATGCTTTCCATGGATGTGAGGCTCTTTTTCATCTAACCTGATGCTGTCCCAAGGCCTTGCCCGGAAAGAAAAGAAACCTTATTCCAGACAGGTAAAAACCATGAAAAAACGCATCCTCTACGGCGAAGCCAATTACCCGGCCCTTGTCCGTGAAAACGGCTACTTTGTTGACAAGACCGCCTATATCCAAAAGCTGGAATTGATGGAAAAAATGTAATTATTCAGCACAATTTATTTCGAACTACCAATGCTGTAATTGCAGCAGCTTCGTACTGTTGCAAGGCTCCGAGGCTATTTGCAAGTGACATTGCAATCGTTTCGGATCAGAGCTTCGCAGGCCTGTGCGAAAGAAGCGGCAAACTGTCTGAGCCGCCACAAAGGCAGCATGTTCAAGCCTGCTATGGAAATCATAAAGCTTATCCTGCCTGTGGCGGGGAGTTTTTGCCGCTTCCGCACAGGGCAAGAAGCTCCCGAATAAGATTGCGTCACGGGCAAATAGCCTGGAGCCTGTGCATCTGTCTGGAAGTTATGGTATCTGGAAAACTGTTCTGAATAATTACAAATAAAATATGTTTCAAAGTTACGGAGAAAACATGGAAAAGAAAAAAGCACTGGTAACGGGCGGCAACGGCTTTCTTGGTTCAGCCATCACCCGAAAACTCCTTGAGACCGGATGGGAAGTCCGTATTCTGGCCAGAGGACAGACAGGCATACCGGAAAAAAAGGAAAACCTTTCCTGGATTCAGGCAGATATTCGGGACAAAGAGAAGGTCATGCAGGCAGTGGCAGGCGTTGAAACCGTCTTTCATACGGCAGCTCTGGCCGGTGTCTGGGGGCCTGAAGAAAATTACCGCAGCATCAATGTGGAAGGAACAGAAAATGTCCTTAACGCATGCATATCCGAAGGCTGCCGTTTGATCCACAGCAGCTCGCCTTCAGTTATCTTTGACGGCAGTGACATGGAAGGAGTGGATGCAGGGCACCCCTACCCGGATACCTACAGCGCCGCCTACCCGAAAACCAAGGCGGAAGCGGAAAAAAAAGTAAAAAAAGCCGCAGGAGACGGGCTTTCCTGCATCATACTGAGGCCCCACCTTATATGGGGACCGGGTGACAACCACCTTGTACCGAGAATCCTTGCCCGCTCAAAAAAACTGGCCCGCATCGGCAGCAAAAATCCCCTCATTGATACCGTTTATATTGACAATGCAGCCCATGCCCACATCCTTGCGGATGCAGCCCTTGCCGCCAAACCTGAGCTTTCCGGCAAAATTTATTTTATTTCAGATAAAGATCCGGTTCCCCTCTGGGATATGGTGGATGCCATCCTTGCAGCCGGTGGAAAAGCTCCCGTATCAAGGCAGGTCCCCCTGCAACTTGCCATGGGACTGGCAGTTTTCCTTGAAAAAATCTATACTTTTTTCAATCTTCCCGGCGAACCAATGCTGACTGGCTTCACCGTTAAAGAACTCAGCACGGCCCACTGGTTTGACATTGAAGATCTCTGCCGGGATACCGGGTATGAGCCTCTGGTTTCCAGAGAAGAAGGCCTTAACCAACTTGAACGCTATCTGAAAGGAGATTCATTATGAAAAAGAAAAAAGCCTTGTTTCTTTCCTTTGTCATGGCTGTTGCCATGGCCTTTTCCCTTGCCCTGTCTTCTCCTGCCACATCTTCCGATGCAATGGCCGAAGGGGAAAGCCTGCTCCAGAACCGCTGCACTTCCTGCCATGGGGCAGGCAAAATTACCCGTGCTAAAAAAGACAGAAACGGATGGGAACGCACGGTTCGGCGAATGGAACAGAAAGGAGTTCAACTGACGGATGCCGAAAGAACCCTTCTCTTAAACTATCTTGCCACAAGCTACGGCAAATAATTTTCTTCAGTACTTTTTTTCAAGCTTTGCAAGCTGCCCGTGCAGCCGCTGCTGACGGGCAGCATCCATGAAGGGCAGGTGGGCCTGAACCTCCGTCAGAACCTCCCTCAAAGCCCCCTTTTTCTGAACAGGATGGGGCATCCAGCTTCCATCCACCGGATGCTGCATTTCCACACTCTCCCAGATAAGAGCATCCAGCGGACTAAAAGCAACCCGCCAGAATCGTGGATCTGCGCCACAGGCTTCGGCAAACTGCTGCAGAACCCTCAAATGGCGGTTGGAAATTTTACTGATACGCTTATACTGCTCAAAGGTAAAAAGCTTTGCTTCACCTGCTATCCGGATACGGCCCAGCCCCCCTTCATTCCTTCGGATTTCTTCCTGTGTTCTGCGGATGACTCTGCCATCGGGAAGGGTGTGAACGCAGGATGCACTGGGTTCCCAGTCTTCCAGAGTGGAACACCAGACCACAGCCTTTTCCCTTGGGGAAAAAGACGGCGAGGTGCGGATCACTCCGGACCGGAGAATCTCTGCAAGGGCTTTTCCCGTTGTATAATGATAGACGGCTTCCGAAGCTGCTGCCATGGCATATTCCTTAAGGTAAGTCGGCTTAAAAAATCTTTTGCTGTCCTGACCCACATTGGCAGTAAAGCATCCTCTCTGTTACTACTGAGGGCTTTTCTGTAAAAATTTCCTGGCAAACTTGATAAAAGCCTTGGGCTCGGAAAGCTCCTTCACTTCCGCCATCAACCCCATCTTCATCAGATTATCCAGAGGCCTGTTAATGGCAGTTCCCGAAGCCTTGCCCTGATCCACCAGTGTAAAAAGAAGCTTCTGTCTGTGACGAAGGGATACCGTAACGGCATAAAGAATCTCATCGTTACCCTTAAGTGCCTCAGTTGCCTTTCTCACCCTGCCCTCATGTTCGGAAAGGAAAAGGCGACCATCCTCACTGGCTGGCGGCACGGAAAAAAGTCTGTTGGTTACAGCCGCCGCAAGTAGTCCGGCCTTTTCCCTATCCATAGCCTCAAGGTATTCTTCCAGCAGTCTTCGGTATACACCATGCTTGATCTGGTCAAAGGCCTTATCCATACTTTTATAAAACTGCTTTTTAGTAAAAAAGAACACGTTTTGCCCCATATATTAGAGAAAGTCACAGGTTTGGAGAAACAACCCCATACCGTTTTCCATATCGCTTCAAAAACAAGGGTTATTTCTTACAACTTTTCTTTCTAACCGAAAAAACACCGCGCCTCAAGCAATGATCCATTATAAAAAATCATATTTTTTCAAATTTGATTTTTATGCACAGCAATGATAGCAGATACCTTCCAGAAAGATCATGTATGGGAAAAAAGCCTTAAAAGCTTTTTTACCTGCCATGTTCACCATCCATATCATCAGCAAGGAGGCTCTCCATGAAAAGCATTCGGGATACGGCAAGGGAAAAAATGACCGGCTACTGCCGGGTCTGCCCCATCTGCAACGGGAAAAACTGCGCTTCCGGTGTTCCGGGAATGGGCGGAATCGGCACAGGAGAAGCTTTCCGGGCCAATGGCGAAGCCCTTGCTGATCTCCGGCTCAACATGCGCCTGATCCATGAGATCACGGAGCCGGATACCAGCACTGAACTCTTTGGTACAAGCCTTGACTTTCCCCTGCTGGCCGCACCCATCGGCGGTGTTTCCTATAATATGGGCGGTGCCATTCCCGAGGCCGATTATATAAACGCCATTGTAGAGGGCTGTCTGAAAGAAGGCCTGATCGGATGTACAGGAGATGGTGTTCCACCGGAAATATCCCAGTGTGGATTTGAAGCCATTAAAGCAGCAGAAGGCCGGGCCATCCCCTTCATCAAGCCATGGGAAGACAAGGAGCTTTTTGAAAAACTCGATAAGGCTCTGGCATGTAACCCCATGGCCATCGGCATGGACATTGATGCCGCAGGTCTCATTACCCTGAGGCTGCAGGGCCGGCCCGTTTCTCCAAAATCCATCTCAAAACTCAGGGAAATAAGAAAATATATCCAGAGACCCTTTATTATTAAAGGCATCATGACACCGGATCAGGCGGAACTGGCCATGGATGCCGGGGCCGATGCCATAGTGGTTTCCAACCATGGCGGTCGTGTTCTGGATATGACTCCGGGAACGGCAGATGTGCTTCCGGAAATCGTTGAAACCGTAGGCGGAAAAATCCGCGTACTGGTGGACGGTGGCATCCGGAGTGGGGTGGACATACTGAAAATGCTGGCTCTGGGAGCGGATGCCGTCCTCATTGGAAGGCCCTTTTCCATTGCCGCCTGCGGCGGAGAAACCGAAGGTGTATGCACCTATATCCGCCAGTTGCGTACCGAACTGAAACAGGCCATGGTAATGACCGGCTGCGCCAGCATTGCTGACGTGGATGAAACCATCCTGTACTGATACCTTAAACCGGGGAAGATGGTCAGCCCTCCCCGGTTTTAATTGCCCTGCAGAAATTCATTCATCTCATCTTAAAATCTGATTGCCATGCTCTTTTATCCATAAATGATCTGAATCAAAAAAAATACTGGGCAGGGTGCCCCTTAAGACTTGAAGGAGAAAGCGTGACAGACACATTCCGTATCGTATCCTGGAACGTGAACGGTCTTCGTGCCATCTGGAAAAAAGACTTTGAAGCTTCTGTCAAAGCCCTTGATGCGGATATTCTCATGCTGCAGGAGACCAAACTGCAGGAAGATCAGAGAAGTGATGAGATGCTTCATCTGAATGGATATCCCTTCCAGACATGGAGTTATGCCCAAACAAAAAAAGGCTACTCCGGCGTCATGGCCTACTCCCGCAGAGCACCCGTAAGCTATTCATCAAATATTGGTGTTCAGGAATTTGATGATGAAGGACGTGTCAACCAGCTGGATTTTGAAGATTTCACCCTTTTTAATGTGTATTTTCCCAATGGTCAGATGAACGAGGAACGCCTTGACTACAAGCTTCGTTTTTATGAGGCCTTCTTCCTTCATGCAGATGAGCTGCGCAAAAAAGGACGGCCTGTTATTGTCTGCGGAGACTATAACACAGCCCACAATGAGATTGACCTGAGACATCCCAAAGCCAATGCAGACCGTTCCGGCTTCCTGCGCATCGAACGTGACTGGCTGGACCGCCTCATGACCGGTGGATGGACCGATACCTTCAGACACCTCTACCCGGACACCGTGAAATACTCATGGTGGTCCTACCGGTCCAATGCAAGAAAGACCAATGCCGGATGGCGCATTGACCTTTGCCTTATCTCACAGGATATCGTAGAAAAAGGCTGGCTGAAAAATGCCTTCATCGACAATGATATCATGGGCTCAGATCACTGCCCCGTGGGGCTGGTACTGGAAATCACTTAAGAATCGGGACAACAAGAAAATACGGTTCACAGCAATACCCACACAAAAGGTTGATTTATGGTATATTTTCTATCCGGCTTCTCCCGTACACACAACCCTATGCTGCCCGTATCCATACTCTTCCACAAGAAAAAAAA
Organism: Desulfobotulus mexicanus; assembly: GCF_006175995.1. NCBI lineage: Bacteria > Pseudomonadati > Thermodesulfobacteriota > Desulfobacteria > Desulfobacterales > Desulfobacteraceae > Desulfobotulus > Desulfobotulus mexicanus. Next base: position 69,285 of record NZ_VDMB01000011.1, on the reverse strand, counting down.
CTGCTCCGGCAAAGACAGCAGAAGTATGCATACAACCACTTCAATAAATGGGCTTATATGTCTGTTGCTGCTCCTTTTTCTTTTCTCGGGCTGCACCTCCGGCAGCATGCTGATACAGGAAGCCGATCTTGACCGGTTAGACCAGCGTCTGGCCGATCAGGCACTCATGACCAGCAAAATGCTGGAACTTCAGAACCAGAACAAGGATCTGCTTGCCAACCTTCTGCATATAACCCAAACGAAACAGGACTGTGGCGAGCTAATCCCCCTGAACATTGAAATTCTTGAAAAGCAGGCAAAAAACATCCTCCTGCTGGAAAAAATACCCGCCCGGCTGAACGCAGCAAAGGCCTGCAGTACTTCTGAAGAAAAAAAACCTGCCGTACTCCCGCCACCCCGTACAACGGAAACCCTGCCAACACAAAAAATAATCGTTGGAGCCGAAGAAAAAGTACGCATCACTCCTCCGGGCCTGGTTTTGCCAGCCCGTATGGATACAGGAGCAGAAACGGCCTCTCTGGATGCCCGAAATATTGAGCGTTTCGAACGGGATGGTGAACGATGGGTCCGTTTTGAAATACCCCATCCCAAAACAGGAAAAATGATCCCCATGGAACAGAAACTCCAGCGGAAAGCACGCATTCTACAGTCCAGCACAGATGAGAGTGAGCGGCGTCCTGTTGTTGAACTATCCCTCACCATAGGGGGAACCACCCAGCTTACGGAATTTACCCTGACGGATCGCAGCCATTTGACTTTTCCAATACTCATTGGCAGGAATGTTCTAAAAGATGTCATGGTTGTGGATGTCAGCCTGTCCAATACCATCCCTCTGACAAAAGATCCGGTTGAATCAACATCAAACAAAACGGATATGCCCTGATGCAGCGAGTCAGCCTTTACTGGATTGTCGGTCTTCTGATCATATCAGGTATCAGCCTTGCCTGGCTCCGCCACACCCAGATGCAGATCCCCTTCAAACCCGGCAGTGATACCGGTGTCTGGCTGATTGAGGCCAGAGTAACCTTCACTGCCTCCCAGCGCCCCGTCCTTGCCAGTCTGAGCATTCCCAAAAAACCACCCGGATTCCGGCTTTTCAATGAGCAGGCCGCATCTCCTGGATATGGATTTTCCATTGTGGATCAGGGAGAAAACCGCCGGGCAGAATGGTCCCGCCGCACGGCCGAAGGCACCCAGACACTTTATTATAAGATCCAGCTCACCCGTAATCCTGAAAAACAGCAGATCCCGGAACATCCACCTGCTTCTCCGGATTCTGTCAACTGGCGCCCTCCTGAAGCTACGGCCGCCCACGCTCTGATTGAAGCGGCAGGTGCCACATCCAGCACACCGGAAAGTCTTACCCGGGAGATCATAAAAATTCTCAATGCCAGCGAGAAAGAACAGAATGCAGCCCTGCTGCTTGCGGACTACAGACAGGAAATTCTGCTGACCCGTCTTCTGGCAGAAGCAGGTATCCCCAGCCGTGTGGTGCAGGGTATTTTTCTTGAAGACGGCAGAAGAAACCAGAGTCTTGTTCCCATGGTTGAAGTCTTTGCCAGGGATCAGTGGATTCTGTTCAATCCTGCAACGGGCGAACAGGGTGTTCCGGAGCATTTTCTTTTGTGGCACAGGAGCGGCCCATCGCTTCTGGATCTTTCCGGGGGCAGCTCTGCCAGAGTCAGTTTTTCCATGATTTACCAAAGTATTCCTGCCCTTGAAATGGCAAGGGTTCAATCCAGCAACAATGGCTTTTCCTTTTTAAGCATGCATCATCTCCCCCTGGATCAGCAGGGCGTTTTCAAGCTGCTGCTGCTGATTCCCATGGGTGCCCTGGTGGTTACTTTCATGCGTATTCTTATCGGTGTCAGCACATCCGGCACCTTCATGCCAGTACTCATCGGCATGGCCTTTCTCCAGACATCCCTTATTCCAGGGCTGATTTATTTTCTGACCATTGTAGGGACCGGACTGCTTCTGCGTAGCTATCTTTCCTATCTGAATCTTCTGCTGGTGGCCCGAATTGCCACCATCGTCATCATTGTCATCACCCTGATCACCCTGGCAAGCCTTATGTCCATCCGTCTCGGCTTCCACACAGGCATGCCCGTCACCGCCTTTCCCCTTATCATTATTGCCTGGACCATCGAACGCATGTCCATTCTCTGGGAAGAAGAAGGCATGCGGGAAGTCATGGTACAGGGAACGGGCAGTCTTGTGGTGGCACTCTGTGCCTATGCCTTCATGCGTCATCCAACCGTTGCTCATTTAAGTTTTAATTTTCCTGAGCTTAACCTTGTAATAGCCGCACTGATTCTCCTGATGGGTCAGTACACCGGCTACAGACTCTTTGAACTTCACCGCTTTGCGGCCATGAAAGACAGAACACCATGAGCTGGATTTCACCCTTTGCCTTGAAAGACATGGGAATTTTAGGTATGAACCGCCGCAATCATGCCTTTGTAGCCCGCTACAATCCCCGTCGCTACTACCCCCTTGTGGACAACAAACTCAAAACCAAACAGCTTGCCAATGCCTGCGGCATTCCCACCCCAACCCTTCAGTTCATCGTCAGTGCCCAGCATGAAGTCAGGCATGTGAGAAAACAGCTTCAGGATTGTAATAATGGCTTTGCCATCAAACCTGCCAAGGGATCGGGTGGAAAAGGCATTCTTGTTATTTCCGGAAACCGTGGAAACAGCTTTATCAAATCTTCCGGCAAACGGCTGGATGAAAGGGACATACAAAGACATATTTCCAATATTCTTGCGGGTCTTTACTCGCTGGGAGGTGCCCCGGATACAGCCCTTATCGAAGACATCATTCAGATGGATCCCCTTTTTGAAGGGTTCTCCTATCAGGGTATTCCCGATATCCGTGTGATTGTTTTTCAGGGTTATCCTGTTATGGCCATGCTGCGGCTGGCTACAGAAGCTTCCGACGGCAAAGCCAACCTGCATCAGGGAGCTGTGGGAGTAGGCCTGGATATGGCCACAGGCAAAGGACTGAGGGCACTGCAGTTCGGTAAACCCGTATCCCTGCACCCGGATACAGGAAAAAAGCTTGACTCTATTGAAATCCCAGACTGGAAACACCTGCTCACCCTTGCCAGCAGATGCTATGAAATGACTGGCCTCGGCTATATAGGAGCAGATATAGTACTGGACAGAAACCGCGGTCCTTTAATGCTGGAACTAAATGCAAGGCCAGGACTTGCCATTCAAATGACCAACGGAGAAGGCCTTCTGGGCCGTCTTAAGGCAATTGAAGCCCTGCCCCATTCACCCGGAGGCGTTGAAGAAAGGGTCAGCTGGGCCATGGACTTCTTTGCAAAAAAATGAATGCCTTATCCTACAAGAAGTGTCAGGGCATAAAACAGGACAGGGGCAAAGATAGCAGGCAGCATATTACCCAGCCGGATACGGGTGATTTCCATCAGATTCATGCCGATAGCCAGAATGAGAAGCCCGCCTGTCCCGGACATCTGGGCAACCACTTCCGGTACAAGAAAGGGTTTAATGGCCACCGCTGCAAGGGTGATACTCCCCTGATACACCAGCACCGCCATAGCCGAGAACAGCACACCAGCACCCATGGAAGCAGCAAAAATGACAGAAGCCACACCATCCAGTGCGGATTTGGCAAAAAGGGTCTGGTGATTCCCCGTAAGACCACTTTCCAGTGAACCAACGATAGCCATGGAACCCACGCAGAAAATAAGACTTGAGGTGACAAAGGCCTGTGCCATACTGCCCTTATCTCCTTTCCCGGCAAATTTTTTCTCAAGCATTCTGCCCAGTCCTGCAAGCTTTTCCTCTATGCCCAGCCACTCTCCCAGAAGGGTTCCCAGCACAAGGCTCCCGATGATGATCAGAATATCATCACAGGCAAGAGCCGTTTTCAGACCAATGAGCATCACAGCCAGAGCCAGTGCCTGCATAACGGTCTGCTTATAGCGCTCAGGGATACCCTTACCGAAAAGAAGCCCCAGAAGAGCACCAGCGAATATTGCCGCAACATTGACAAGGGTTCCCAGCATATAAAAATCTTTCTTTTTTCATATGAAAAGGGCGAAAGCCTTACTGTTTCCGGCATCCGCCCCTTCGGTACTGAATTTAAAAAACTGACTTTAAAAAACTTTTCAGATTAAAGACCGTTTATTACAATGGCAGCTGGCTCACACACTTCAAGGCAGGACTCACAGCCAAGGCACTCATCGGCATTTGCTACTTCGGATTTACCATCCTTCATTTCAAATACATCCGTAGGACATACATCAACGCATTCTTCACAACCAACACACTTATCCTGATCTACAATGGGCTCGTAAGACATTCTGCTTCTCCTTAAAAAATATTATTTTAAAACTAAAAACGGGAAAATCCCCACATCCACTCCCAAAGGTCATCCTGCGTTTCAGGATACTGCCTACCCTTAAAGCCTGACCTTTCTTTCGGGTACAGTGAAACGGCAGCCCTGTCAACACATCTGACAAGGAAAAATCCATTAATTCCCAAAAAACAGCCCTCTTACGGAAAATTTTCTGTCAGGGCCATGGATGCAGCTCCTGCATCAGAATATATAAAACCCCCCGGAAGCCATGATCTGTTATCCATGGGCTTAGCAAAAGTAAAAAGATGCAGATACCACCAAAAAACAGACAGGCACGATCACCAAAAGTCCATGGTTCAGCTCCATCAGCATTTCTTTCAGAAAAACTTCCCCTGCCTTCTGAAACTTCACAGGGCTTTTCTTCAAGCATCCGGCTGTCTCTACCTGACTTCAGTTCAGGCCCCCTGCGCAGCAAAGCCCGCAGCACCTGAGCGAGATCATCCAGGGAAAGCAAAACCGCCCGGAGTGCTTTTTCCCAGGCCACAAACCTTGCCCCGGTTTTCACACCCTGCGCCCCTGCCCTTGCAGCAGATCCAAGACCCGCTACACCCATTATTATTTCCATGTAAACGCCAAGGACCAAAGCAAAAATCACAAGACTTAAATCCAGTTTGATGGACCAGCAGGATCTTGCAAAAATCAGAGAGAATGAAGCTTCACCATCTTCGGCTTTCTGGCGGATTCCTTCAAAAAGCCCATGGACAGCCACCACGGCAACCAGCCAGAAAAGACTGATCCAAATGCTTAAGACCACGGCAAGCCCCAGATATATGAGGATAAAGGACCATCGTTCGTCATGGTTCAAAATCCAGCTGTACATAATGCTTTTAAATTTCATTACCTTCAGCCTGCCCCATCTCCTCCCAGACCAATACCCGGAGGCGGCTTGATTTCCATGGCTGGTTTCCTGAAATCATTGCATAAATCATAATGAACCGCCTTCAGAAAAAGACCCTGTGGCGGTGCCGTAACACCTGCCAGTTCCCGTTTTTTCCCTTCAAGTATCTGAGGTATTGCCTCAGACTTTATTTTACCCCGCCCCACCAGAATAAGGGTTCCTGCAAGATTTCTTACCATATATCGCAGAAAACCATTCCCCGTAACCTCAAAGGCAAAAACATCCGGGATTCCCGGTTCATCGGCAAAAAATGCACTGTACAGGGTCCGCACCGTATGGCTTCTCGGACTGCCTGCCGCCTCAAAACTTTTAAAATCATGGGTTCCCACCAGATATGCTGCTGCATCATCCATGGCTTTTCTGTCCAGGGGCTGCCATACATGCCAGAGATAGTCCCTGCCCAGAACAGGACGCAGAGGCCGGTTAAGGATACGGTATCTATAGGTTTTTGCCCTTGCAGCAAAACGGGCATGAAAGGCGGGCCCTGTCTCCATACAATGATGAATCACAAGACCTGCCGGCAGAAGACAGTTCAGGGCCTTTTTCATGGCAGGGCCGTTCATGCGGGTATTCATATCAAAGTGGGCCACCTGGGCAAGGGCATGAACACCGGCATCGGTCCTGCCGGATCCATGCACCGTGACAGGTGTGTTGGCAATCGTGGAAAGGGCCTTTTCCAGCTCTCCCTGAACGGTTTTAATTTTTGGCTGACACTGCCAGCCATGGAAACATGAGCCATCATATTCCATGACAATTCTGAATCGACGCACCTTTTTCTCAATCCTTTTCAAAGACGATCTACGGGAATCCAGGCAAGCCGCTCTTCCATGGCCTCATCCATAAGCTCCTGTACCCTGGATTCCGGGCATTCATGACCGCACACCGTGCAGCGGAAAGTAACCCTGCGTCAGCTGCGTCTTACCAGAATTCTGCCCTTACTGCATACGGGACAAAGTAAACTTGTTTCCACCATGACACCCTCTTTACCCAGGTTAATAAAAATCTGTATAATATGCCTTGATCCTATGAAAAGATAAAGTACAATGGAAAAAGGTCTTAAGGGAGAAAAGACACCCTTACTCTTAAAAAAACTTCTTTTCAGGAATACACCATGAGCGCCATGCAATGCAGAGGTTTTTCCGCCGGATCCATTTGTGCCGGAATTAAATACAAAGACAGGCCGGATCTGGCCATGCTGATCTGCGATCATCCCGCAGCTGCAGCAGCCGTTTTCACCAAAAACAGGGTCACTGCCGCACCGGTGAGGCTAAGCAGGGATAACATAATCTCCGGCCGCTGTCAGGCCCTGATCGTCAATTCCGGAAATGCCAACTGCGCCACCGGAGAAAAGGGGATGGAGAATGCAAAGGCCATGGCAGAGGCCGCAGCCAGCGCCCTGCAAATTGCACCGGAACTGGTGCAGGTGGCCTCCACGGGTGTTATCGGCCAGCAGCTTCCCATGGACCGTATCCTCCCCAAAATACCGGAACTGGCCGCATCCCTTCACCCCCAAGGCCTTGATGATCTCGCCTCTGCCATCATGACCACGGATCTTGTGAAAAAAACCGCCTCCCGCACCCTGAAGATCCGGGGAAAGGAAATCACCCTCTGCGGTGTTGCCAAAGGTTCCGGTATGATCCAGCCGGACATGGCCACCATGCTGGCCTTCCTTGTCACGGATGCTGATATTCTCCCGGAAAGGCTGTCTGCCCTTTTAAAAGAAGCCGTAAATAAAAGCTTCAACCGCATTTCCGTGGACGGAGACACCAGCACCAACGATACCGTACTGCTTATGGCTTCCGGTGCTTCCGGCATACAGCCCTCAGGAGAGGAAGAAGAAATCTTTGCTGCCGTACTGAAAGACATCTGTCTGGACCTTGCAACCCAGGTGGTTCAGGACGGAGAAGGAGCCACAAAACTTGTAAAAATTGTGGTTGAAGGAGCAAAAAACAGGGAAGATGCCCTGAAGGCCGCAGATACGGTGGCCAACTCACCTTTGGTAAAAACCGCCATCTTCGGAGAAGATGCCAACTGGGGACGGCTGGCCATGGCTGTGGGACGCTCCGGTGCGGATCTTGATCCGGACCGCATCACCCTTTCCTTTGATGACGCCCTGCTGGTTAAAGACGGCGTATGGTTAGGGCAAGATGCGGAAAGCCGTGCTTCTGCCGTCATGAAGCAGAAAACCTTCACCATCCTCATTGATCTGGGTATAGGTGATGGAAAGGATTTCATGCTGACCTGTGACTTCTCCTATGATTATGTGCGCATCAATGCAGACTACAGATCCTGAACACCTGCCTTCGGTATCCGAAGGAGTCCGTCTGCAGAAGTATCTGGCAGATGCGGGCCTGTGCTCCCGCAGGGAAGCAGAACGACGCATAGAAAAGGGCCGGGTGCGCATCAATGGAAAAACCGTGCTGGAAATGGGCGTCCGGGTAAAACCCGGAGACCTTGTTGAAATGGACGGTAAAAAAGCCGAGGCTAATGAGCCTCTCATCTATGTGATGCTGCACAAACCCGCAGATGTGGTCACTTCCTGCAAGCACAGGGGAGAAAGGGTGGTAACAGACCTTGTGAATCTTCCTTTCCGGATTTTCCCCGTGGGCAGACTGGATAAGGACTCCACCGGCCTTCTCCTTTTAACCAATGACGGGCCCCTGCACCACAGACTGTCCCATCCATCCTTTGACCATGAAAAGGAGTATCTGGTGCAGACGCAACCTGCCCTTGATGATAATGCCCTTGCACAGATGGCCGGCGGCATTGTCATTGAAGGCAGAAAAACCAGACCCGCAAAGGTATACCGCCAGAACCGGGAAACCTTCCGGATTGTTCTGCTGGAGGGCCGTAATCGTCAGATCCGTAAAATGGTTGCCGCCTGCAGCGCAGAAGTTGTGAAGCTGCATCGTATCCGCATGACCTTCCTTAATCTTGGCAGGCTCCCATCCGGAGAATGGAGGCATCTCACCCCTGAGGAGGTGACAAAACTCAAAGCCTTAAAAGAAAACCACCCCGCATACAAAAAACAGTTTAAAGGGAGGAAATAATGCGCACTTACATTACTGTTCTTTTTTTGTGTCTGCTGCTGGCCGGAACAACGGCCATGGCAGGCACCCTGCAGGTACAGACAGGCAGTACTCCGCTACGGGAAATGCCCTCTTTTCTTGCAGGCACCATCACAAATCTTTCCTACGGACAGACCGTCGAAATCCTTTCGAAGCAGGGAGACTGGCGCAGGGTCAAAATTGCAGGATCAAAAACCATGGGATGGGTACATACCTCGGCCCTTACGGACCGGAAAATTGAGCTTGCTTCCGGCGATGCCCTCTCCGGCGGAGTGAGTTCCGATGAGCTGGCTCTGGCGGGCAAAGGTTTCAGCCCTGAGGTTGAGGCAGCCTTCCGTGCAGAAAACAGCACGCTTAATTATGCAGATATCAACCGCATGGAAACCTTCCGTATTTCTCCTGAAACATCCATACGCTTTCTCCGGGAAGGTGGCCTGAGGCCCGAAGGAGGTCTTCAATGAAAAACACAGCTTTTCTCCTTCTCTGCCTTTCCATGGTAATTCTGACAGCTTGTAAAACCATGGGGGTGGTTTCTGAAGTAGGAACCACCGTGGGTGTTGCTTCCGGAGCCATCAGTGAATCCCAGGCGGAAGCCATCAAAAGAAGCAGTGCGGCACTGGCCAAAAGCTTTGAGGATATAACACCAGAACAGGAATACTATATCGGCCGCAGTGTGGGTGCGACCATACTTTCTTCCTACAAAATATGGGATAATGAAAAAGCAACGGATTACCTAAACATTCTGGGGCAAACCCTTGCCCTCTACTCCCGGGCCCCTGAAACCTACAAAGGCTACGCTTTTCTCATTCTCGATTCCGATGAAATAAACGCATTTGCAGCACCCAGCGGTTTTATTTTCATCACAAGGGGAATGCTGCGCCTCTGCACCAATGAGACAGAGCTTGCCGCCGTACTGGCCCATGAAATCGCCCATGTCTCAGAAAAACACGGCCTGAAAGCCATCAAAAGATCCCGCCTTACCACAGCCCTCACCACCATTGCCGTGGAAGGAGCCGGAGCCTTTGCCGGAGGCCATCTGGCAGAGCTCACCGAAGCCTTTGGCGGTTCCGTTGCGGATATCACCGGCACCCTCATGACCAACGGCTATTCCAGAGCCTTTGAGCGGGAAGCCGACGCCCAGGCCATAGCCATACTGAGGGCTACGGGCTATGACCCTGCAGGACTTCCCAATATGCTGTCTATTATGGAAAAACACCTGAAACCCGGAGCTCCGGACTTTGCCAGCACCCATCCAGCACCCCGCAGCAGAATAGCAGAACTCCGTCAGATGGGTGTTCAGGGCAGAACCATACAGGCCCACCATATCCGTGATGCCCGGTTCAGAAATGCCTTTGGTAATGTGTAGGAGATAATAATGACATCCGGCAGCCCCCTGATTCGAATCCTGTATCGTACGGGTCTGGCAACAAGCCTTGCCATGATCTTTGTCATGATACTGTCTTTCACCGGTCTGCTGGACAGGATGGAATGGAAGACCTTTGATATCCGTGCACAAATGATGGCAAAACCATCAGCCAGTACAAAAAATGTGGTCTTAATTCTTGTGGACCAGAACAGCCTGGACTGGGCACGGGAAACAAACCATCTTTCCTGGCCCTGGCCCAGAGAAATCTGGGCCTACATCCTGGATTTCTGCCAGTCCCGGGGGGCAAAGGCCGTAGGTCTTGATATTCTTTTTACTGAACCATCCATCTACGGGGAATACGATGATGCGGCCCTTGCTGCCGCTTCCCGCCGCTTTGGTTCCGTTGCAGGTGCCATATTTCTGGGCGACAGCACGGGTGCGGCCACAGTCTATCCTGAAACGCATCCCCAGCCCCCTCCATTTCTTGGTACACAACCACCGGAGCGCAAACGGGCCAGTCTGGCCCATGGAGATATAGCTGCAAGCTGGGGGATGCCCGGCAATGTGGGGCTAAATCCAGATCCCGACGGTATTTACAGAAATGTACGGCTTTTTACCACCTTTGATGGAAAAGTCTTCCCCAGTCTGGGACTGGCCACATGGATGGCAGCCCATCCCCATATCCGTCCCCTGCAGGACGAAAACACAATTTATCTTGACCACCGCACCATTCCCCTGAACAGCGACCATGAAGCAAGGCTGCGCTTCCGGGGTCCATCACGCAGCCATCCTTCCATACCCGCTGCTGCCATTCTCCGGGCTGCCATTCTGGAAATGCAGGGCAAAGATCCTGAACTGCCTGAAGCTGATTTATTAAAAAATGCCTATGTTCTTGTGGGCTACTCCGCCCCCGGTCTCCATGATCTTACCCCCGTTCCCGTAGGCGGTGCCTATCCCGGTGTGGAAGTCCACGCCACCCTGCTGGATAATTTTCTGGAAGGGGATTTCTTAAGGGACATTTCCCATAGCGCTTTTTATAGCATTACCATACTGCTCACTGGATTCTGTGCCTTTATACCTGCAGCCCTTCCAGCCATGACCGCAGCCCTTGCAGCCCTTTCACTGGCCCTGCTTCTGCCAGTAACCTTAAGTTTCAGCCTGTATGGAGCAGGCGTGGTGCTTCCCCTGCTTACCCTGATGGCAGGGACTATCCTGGCATCCGTCACGGTTATTTTCATCAATTACACCACAGAAGGAAAACAGAAGCGCTTCATCAAAAATGCCTTTTCACAATACCTCAGCCCTGCTGTCATTGACGAACTGCTTATCAATCCGGAGAAACTTAAACTCGGGGGAGAAAAAAGGGAAATCACAATCTTTTTCTCCGATCTTGAAGGTTTCACCAGCATATCCGAAGGCATGGACCCCGAACATCTCACCTCCTTTCTCAACCACTATCTCTCTGCCATGACGGACATCATCCTGGAAAGTGGCGGAACCGTGGACAAATATGAAGGGGATGCCATCATTGCCTTCTGGAATGCCCCTCTGGCCCTTAAAGACCATGCGGACAGAGCTGTGCAGGCAGCCCTGCGCTGTCAGGATGCCTTGAGAGATATGGCTGACGAGTTAAGGAAATGGACACACAAAAAAGTTCGCATGCGCATCGGCATCAATACAGGGGATGCTGTGGTGGGCAACCTTGGTTCCAGCAAACGCTTTGACTACACCATGCTGGGGGATTCGGTGAACCTTGCGGCCCGGCTGGAAGGAGTGAACAAAATATTCGGTACCTATACCCTGATATCCGAAAGTACGGCATCAGCCATGGGACCATCTGTTCTACTGAGGGAAATTGCAAGGGTAAGGGTTGTGGGAAAGGAAAAACCCATCCGGATTTATGAACCCGGATGGGCTGAGGCAGATAATGAACTGATTCCCCTATTTAACGAAGCAAGGGAAGCCTTTGCCAGGGGAAAATTCAGGGAAGCTGCGGAAAAATTTCAGGCTCTGGCAGAAAAGGATGCCCCCTCACTATCCTATACAAAAAAGTGCCGGGAACTCATAGACCATCCCCCCGCAGAGTGGCAGGGTATATGGGTGATGGATCAGAAATAAACAGGCTTACATCCCATCCAGAGATTCACTGGATATCTGGGCAAAGGCACTGTGATTGTGAATGGACTCATAATTTTCCGCACTCACGGAAAACCATGTGATGTTGCCGTCTTCTTTAAGGGACAAGGCCACATCCCTTACAATGTCCTCCACAAACTTGGGATTCCTGAAGGCCTGCTCCGTAACAGCCTTTTCATCCACCCGCTTTAAAACCGAAAAAACATCGCTGGAAGCACATTTTTCAATGCGCTGAATCAGGGCTTCTATCCAGAAAAATTTCCTGAAACGGACAGATACTGTCACCATTCCCCTCTGGGTATGGGCTCCGATCTCACTGATCTCAAGGGAACAGGGGCAAACAGACATGACTGGAACACGCACCGTGGAAAGAAGGTCTGTCCTGCCCTCCGGAGAGATGGAGCCTGAAATGGTACAGGTATAATCCATAAGCCCCGGTTCTGCACTGACGGGTGCTTTTTTTTCCACAAAATAGGGAAAAGTCACATCAATGTGTGCCCTTTCCGCTTCCAGCAGGGTGCGCATTTCCTGTAATATGGTTGAAAATGACCTTAAGGAAACTTCCTGTCTGAAAAGATGCAGCATTTCCACAAAACGACTCATGTGGGTTCCCTTGGCATCGTGGGGAAGATCCACATACATGGAAATATCTGCAACAGTCTGCTGGCGACCCTGCTCCCGGTCCAGAACCGTGATGGGATACCTCAGATTTTTTATACCCACCTTGTCTATGGGCAGATTGCGCTCATCACGCTGGCTTTGCACGTCTTTCATTCAAAATCCTCGCCCGTGTCTGAATCATTGCCTGCTTCCCTCACGGGCGGATAAAGCATATATTCCAGCCGAACATTTCCCATAGATCTGAAAATATTGCTTTTTATTTTCCTGTCCTGACGGTAGAGGGTCTGAAGAAGTTCTTTTATTTCCCTGCGTTTGGTCTGCCCGGCAGAGGGGCAGGGATTGGTAAAAACCGGGAAATATTCCGGGAAATTCCCTGTTAACTTTATAATACGCTGCTCATCCACAAGGCTTAAAGGCCGGATGATGTGAAAGGTATCCTTAAAAAGACCCTGGCGGGGCACCATAGTGCCTATTTTTCCGGCATAACACATATTCATGAAAAGCGTTTCTATAATGTCATCTTTGGTATGCCCCAGAGCCAGAGTTTTGCACCCCAGATCCCTGGATATGGAAAAAAGACGTTTGCGCCGGAGCATGGCACATAGAAAGCAGGGACTTTTTTTCCGGTTCTCTGGGCCATGGGCCATGGGTCCATGATCTGTTTTTTCAACAGTCAGATGCAACCCCAGCTCCCCGCACCAGTGGAACAGCTCTTCACTGAATCCTCCGTCAAAACCGGGATCCACATAGATGGGATGCAGGGTGTAAGGAATGGCTGAAATACGCTGGCGATCTTTTAGAATCCGAAGGAGTGTCAGGCTGTCCTTGCCGCCGGAAAGACCTACAGCAATCCGCTCTCCGGATTCAAACATCTGATACCGGAAAGCAGCTTTGCCTACTGACTTAAAAATTTTATTATAGTTTTTGTTCTTTTCAAGCAAACTTATTTATCACCTTTTTTACTGCCTGCATCCTTTACAGTAACCACACGACCGGCAGCAATTTCACGCAAAGCCATCACCACATCTTCGTTCTTTGCACGCTGTACAAGATACTCGGAACCTTCCCGAAGCTGACGCACCCTTTTGGCTGCCATATGTACAAGCTGAAAACGATTGGGTACCTTGCTCAGACAGTCCTCAACGGTAACACGTGCCATAACACGACCCCTTTATTTAAAAAATTTATAGGATATCAACCAGTTCATAGCAACGTTTGCCACCCGGTGCATCAACTACGACTTCATCACCGGGAACTTTTCCAAGAATAGCCCGCCCCAGGGGGGATGAGACGGAAATTTTCCCCTTGCTGATGTCAGATTCGTCCGGACCCACCAGCTGATAGGTGACCTCATCACCGGAATCCACATTCTCAAGGAGAATACGGCACCCGAACACCACTTTGTCGCTGGCAACCTTGGATGTATCAATCACATCAGCATTGGCAAGTTTATAGGAGAGTTCAGAGATTCTACCCTCCAAAAAAGACTGCCGTTCCTTTGCGGCATCATACTCAGCATTTTCAGAAAGATCGCCATGGGCACGGGCCACCTCTATGGCCTCAATATTTCTGGGCCTTTCCACGCTTTTCAGATGCTCAAGCTCCTTTTTCAGGTGCTCGTAACCTTCCTTGGTGATGGGAATGCGTTCCAATGAAAAAACTCCTGTTTTCTTTGTTCAATGACATAAGTAAAAGAAGATGAAACTTCCAACCATAAAGAGAAGAAGTCTCATCTTCCTGTATATTTTACACAAGCCTTAAAATAGGCATCCATGTAATGTAAGGGCCATCCTGTTGAATATTTAGAATAACTACAGGACAGTATTCAATCAGAGATATTTTTCCGCAAGTATTTCTGCAATCTGAATGGTGTTAGTGGCAGCACCTTTACGGATATTGTCCGCAACAATCCAGAGATTCAATCCGTTTTCTATGGACTCATCTCTTCGGATACGCCCCACCAGTGTATCATCCTGCCCCGCGGCATCAATGGCAAGGGGATACCCATTTCCTACAGGATCATCCACTACCCGGATACCGGGTGAAGATGCCAGCAAAGACCGGACGTCCTGAATATCAAAGGGTATTTTTGTTTCAATATTCACTGCTTCGGAATGCCCGTAAAAAACGGGAACACGCACCGTTGTTGCCGTAACTCCGATGGTGGAATCCTCAAGAATTTTCCTTGTCTCATTCACCATTTTCATTTCTTCTTTAGTATAACCATTTTCAAGAAAAACATCAATATGGGGCAGGCAGTTAAAAGCAATGCGATGGGGATAAACATTGGCGGCAACAGGCTCATCATGCATGATGGCCCTTGTCTGATCAGACAGCTCATCTATGGCTTTTTTCCCTGAACCGGATACCGCCTGATAGGTGGAAACAACAATGCGGCGCAATCCGTATTTACGGTATATGGGATTTAAGGCCACCAGCATCTGTATGGTAGAACAGTTAGGATTGGCAATAATACCTTTTTTGACATATCCTGCAACGGCATGGAAGTTGGCTTCCGGAACCACCAGAGGAACATCCGGATCCATACGCCAGGCACTGGAATTATCCACCACAACACATCCGGCAGCTGCAGCCTGAGGGGCAAACTCAAGGCTTGGTCCACCACCTGCGGAAAAAAGGGCAATGTCCACCCCTTTAAAAGCATCTCCTGTCAGCTCCTCCACAGCTATATCTTCCCCCCTGAATTTCAGAGTACGCCCCACAGAGCGCTTAGATGCCAGAAGCTTCAGGCTTTTAACGGGAAAATTTCGGGATTCCAAGCCCCGTATCATTTCGTTTCCAACGGCACCGGTTGCACCGGCAACGGCAACGCTAAACAGTTTTCGGGCCATGTGTTTCAAACTCCTTTAAAACATTGAATAAGCTGCAAATGCAAAAACAATCATTTTTTAGATCTTATCGATAAGCATGCACACAGCTGCACGGATATCGAGTAAAGATAAATTTTCCTGCCACACGATCAGATAAAAATAAAGATCCATTCCCAATGCCTTCCGTATTGAAGAATGGATCCAAAAATATCTCTAATGGTTTTTATATAATCATGCGTCCAGTTTTTCTTCCTCCATGGGCGTTTTCAGAACCTCTTCTTTATTTTTTCTAAAAATTCCAAGAGGGCCGGAAATCACGTAAACAAGAGAAATCAGAAAGAGGGCTGCAGGAGGCTCTGCTGCAATAAAGACAAAAATCAATATACAGGCTACCAGCATATGAAAGTTGAAACGACGGAACAGGCTGTGCTTTTTGAAGCTGCTGTATCTGACATTACTGACCATCAGAAAAGAAAGCACGTAAAGCATGACCATGGGAATCACCGGCCACTGCTCCAGGCTGACCATGGTACGTTCACACAGAAGCAGGGTTGTGGCAACCATGGCAGCAGCACCCGGAATGGGGAGTCCTGTGAAATCACTGCCCGGTACCGAATCCGCAACGGAATTGAAACGTGCCAGACGAAGGGCTCCGCATACGGTAAAAAGAAAAGCTGCCAGCCATCCCAGCCGACCCATGGGCTGCAATGCCCACATATAGATAAGAAGTCCCGGTGCCAGACCAAAAGAAATCAGATCAGCCAGAGAGTCATACTCCACACCAAATCGGCTGGTAGTATTGGTAGCCCGGGCCACTTTTCCATCGAGAACATCAAAGACAATGGCCACAAAAATTGAAATGGCTGCCGTCTCAAACTGACCATTTATGGCCGAAATAATCGCATAAAATCCACAAAAAAGATTCATGGAGGTCAAAAGATTGGGAAGTACATAGACTCCCCTGCGGGGCCTGGACATGCCTTTTACTTTTTTCATTTCATGCTCCCCAGTGTTGTTGTTCCGGCCTGAGTCTTTTCCCCCACCTTAACGGCACACTCAAAATCCGCAGGCAGATAAAGATCAAGACGTGAACCAAAACAGATTACACCAAAACGCACCCCCCTTGATACACTGTCTCCTTCACGGACACGACAGATAATCCTGCGGGCCACAAGGCCTGCAACCTGTACAGTCCAGAATTTTACAGAAGAAGGAGTTTCTATCAGAAGGGCATTGCGCTCATTGTCCTTTGACGCCTTATCCAGGCTGGCATTCAGAAAGCGCCCCGGCTGATAACGGATTTCCCGCACCACGCCATCAAAGGGAATACGGTTTACATGCACATTGAAAACCGACATGAAAATACTGATCTGAAATGCCGGGCCTTCGCCATAGGGATGGGTTTCCACCCTTTTTGCAACAATCACTTTACCATCTGCAGGAGAAACAAGGGCAGAAGGATCTGAAGGAATTACCCTGTCCGGATCACGAAAAAACCAGAAACAGAAAAGGCTGAAGCAAAGCCCTAAACCAGTCAGCCAGCTCCATCCCAGAATGGCAGCAATGGCAGTCACAAAAACCGAAATAAAAATAAAAGGGTAGCCTGCCCTTGCAATGGGAAAACCGCTTTCTGAAGGAAGATCAGGTCTTGAAAAAGCATTCATAATATATGTTTACTATCCATTTTGGAGGACAAATCCTGAAAAGAATTCCATATTCCATAAGAGTATATGATTCCAATCCAGATATTTTCAGGAAACGTCATGTTTAAGGAAAAGTTCAATAATTGAGACCAAAAAGCCGTCATGATTCTTTCTCATTAGACTTTTATGAATACCAAAAAACATTTCTATTGTCAATAATGTGTATATTCAAGCCTGAGTATACAGTTCTGAAAACCACTTACTTAAAAAAAGCATGCTCAGCCCAATGCTTATATATACACCTGCACTCTCAGGACGGCAGATCCTGAGGCAACTCCCCCGGATGATAGCGACGCAGTACGCCTAATGTTTTTGTACGGGGCAGTTCTTCGAAAAGCCCGGATTTTTTTGCCGTTTCATAGACATACCAGGGTGCCTGCCCTCCATCTTCGGGTTTTTCAAAAATATCATGAACCACAAGAAAGCCTCCGGGCTGAACATGGGAAAACCAGCTCACGTAATCCGTATAAGCAGCTATAAAGGTATGTCCTCCGTCAATAAAAACAAGGGACAAAGGTGTGGTCCAGAAACGCGCTATATGCGCCGAACCACCCACCAGCGGCACTACGGTATCCTCAAGCCCTGCGTCTGCAAGGGCCGTTCTAAAGAAAAAGAGGGTATCCATAAAACCTGTTCTTGGATCCACAAGATCCGGATCATGGTAAAACTCACCCGGCTGCTGCTCTTCATTGCCCCTGTGGTGGTCAATGGAGTAAAGAATTCCAGCCTTGGCCCTGCAGGCAGGTCCCATATACAGGGCAGATTTTCCGCAGTAACTCCCAATTTCAAGGCAAGCCCCTCTGCTGCTGGCTTCAAGGGCCAGCTGAAAGAGACGCTCCCCTTCTTCGGGATCCATGAAACCTTTGGTTTTTTCAATCAGTTCTCTGTTATACACAAATTCCCCCTTCAATTTTTACCCGTCAAGGCCGCAAGCAGGCCATACAATACTTTCCCTCTTAAAGATCAGTGTAACCGTTCCGCACAATTACAAGTCAAGCAACATTCCCCGTATCAGATACAAGTACCTCCCTTGGCTTTGCCCCGTCCGCAGGACCGATAACCCCTTCCTGTTCCATGGACTCAATAATCCTTGCGGCCCGGTTGTATCCTATGCGCAGATGCCGCTGTACCATGGAAATGGAAGCCTGCCGGTTTCGTGCCACCAAGGCTACAGCCTCGTCATAACGGGGATCAAAATCCTCGGCATCACCGCCTGAATCGTCTTCATTACCCGCAACTGCTTCTGTCACTTCCGCCACATAATCCGGAGTTCCCTGTTCCTTCAAAAAGGAAATCACCCGCATCAGGGCATCTTCACCAATATAGGCACCATGTATACGCTGCAGCCTTGCCGTTCCGGGTGGTACAAAAAGCATATCCCCGTTTCCAAGCAGGGCCTCGGCACCCGAAGAATCAAGGATAGTTCTGGAATCAATGCGTGAAGAAACCTGAAAAGCCATGCGTGTGGGAAAGTTTGCCTTAATGACACCGGTCAGTACATCCACCGAAGGCCGCTGGGTGGCCAGAATAATATGAATCCCTGCAGCTCTGGCCATCTGGGCAAGGCGGGCCAGAGCCACTTCCACGTCCTTGGATGCCACCATCATCAGATCCGCAAGCTCATCAATGATAACAACAATATATGGAAGTTTTTCCGGGGCTTCAGCCCCTTCATCCTCATCTTCAACCGATGCCCCTTCCTTTTCCTGAAAAAGAGCACATTTTTCATTGTACTGGGTGATATTGCGACATCTTAAACCCGCCAAAAGCTCATAGCGCCTTTCCATTTCCTTTACGGCCCAGAACAGGGCTGCGGTAGCCTTCTTCATATCCGTCACCACCGGAGTGATAAGGTGAGGAATACCATCATAAACGGAAAGTTCAATGCGCTTGGGATCAATCATGATCAGCTTGACCTCCTCAGGAGAAGCCTTGAATAAAAGGCTTGTGATCATGACATTCAGCCCCACACTCTTACCCGCACCCGTAGCACCCGCAATGAGAAGATGGGGCATACGGTCCATTTCAACAGCCACAGGAAGACCAACAATATCCTTTCCAAGACAGACCGTGAGGGCAGATTTGCTTTTCCGGAAGGATTCCGAAGCCACAATCTCCCGGAAGTGCACCATTTCCCGGACGGCATTGGGGACTTCTATGCCAATGGCTGCCTTACCGGGTATGGGAGCTATGATACGTATACTTAAAGCCTTGAGGGCAAGGGCAAGATCATCGGCGAGGTTGGTTACCTTACTGATTTTTACTCCGGGTGCCGGCTGATATTCAAAGGTTGTAATGACAGGCCCCGGTGTTACCGTCACCACCCTTCCGTTCACACCAAAATCAGCGAGTTTCTTTTCCAGTATCTCAGATTGATCCCTTAAAAATCCTTCATCCACAGCCTGAATATTTTCAGGAACCTTTTCCAGAAGATCCAGTGACGGAAGCTGAAACCCGCCTTCGGGCCTTGTAACGGGCAACTCTTCCTGTACAGGACAGGGCCTGCTTTTCAGCCTGACGGGCATTCGTGAGGCAATCAGAGGTGTACTTTTATTTATATTCTCTGTTTTTTCCTCACTAAAGGGTAATTCCACCTGAGACTCAGGCTCCTGATATATTTCTTTTTTTCCAACCAGCCTGATCTTATAAAAAAATGAAAAAAGAAAACGAAGACCGGAAAAAAAGACCTGAATGCCCTTCCATATAGCGGATATAATAGCAGGAAGCAGTCTTTTCCAGAAATCAACAAAAATCCGCAGCACACGACCCAGAGAAAGGCCCGTTGCCAGCATAAAACCTGAAACCACAAGAAAGGAAAGGACCAGAAGGGCTCCCTGAAGCTTTACATAGTGTTCCAGAAAATCCCTGAAGAGTCCTGCCACCAGACTGTTTAAATCAAAACGGCCATCGGACATACCTGTTCCCGATGCCATGGCACCCGTTGCCAGAACAAGAAGCAGTCCTCCCATGGCCCGGACTCCCGGAGTAAAAGGGTGTGCTTTTTTTCTCAACACCCTCAAGGTGCTTTCTCCCATGAGAACGGGCAGCCAGAATGCACCTATCCCAAAACAGCCAATGAAAAAACCTGCAATCCATGCACCCACAATACCAAATCGGTTATGTACGGAAGCATCCCCTACGGAACGCACAATGGAAGGATCATCTGGGTGAAAGCTGATGAGACTGCCAAAAAGCAGAACTGCCATAAAAATCAGAAAAAGTGCCGTAAACTCCCGCCGCATGGGGCTATCCCCCTATACTTCAAAAATCTGGGCAAGAATAATGGGCCGTCTCCGGATGGTGAAATAAAAGTACTGCCTCAGGGCTTTTTGCAACCTTGCCCTGATAATCTCCACCCTGTTCGATACTTCAGGACCCACATCCTCCACAATTTCAAGAATCACGCACTGGGCATCATCCAGTACATGGCCGGTTTCCGTCCAGAAAACAAAACCCCTTGAAATCAGCTCAGGACCATAAAGAATAACACCTGTCTCCTGATCAATCACCATGGTGACAACGGCAATACCGTCTTCGGAAAGAATCCGCCGTTCCCTCAGGACACTGCGACCCACATCGCCGATACCCTTGCCATCAATAAGTATCCTGCCCGACTGCACCACACCTCCCATGCGACCGCCTTCTTCATCAAAAATAACGGTCTGCCCGTTCTCCGCCAGCAGCACCCTTTCTTTAGGGATACCCGTTTCCACGGCCAGACGGGCATGATGCACAAGATGCCGGTATTCTCCATGAATGGGAATAAAATACCTTGGCTTTGTCAGGTTCATCATGAGCTTGAGTTCTTCCTGAAAGGCATGGCCTGACACATGGACATCGGCCATTTTATTATAAATAACATTGGCCCCGCGCCGGTACAGGCTGTTTATAATAGCTGTAATGGCCTTTTCATTACCCGGAATGGATTTGGAAGAAAGAATCACCGTATCCCCTTCACGGATACGTATCTGTTTATGGGAACCTTCTGCCATGCGGGAAAGGGCACTCATGGGTTCTCCCTGACTGCCCGTTGTAATCATGATGATCTTTTCATCAGAGGCCTGGCCCATCTCCCCAAGCCCCATTTCCATCCCTTCAGGAAAAGAAAGGTATCCAAGTTCCCTGGCCACCCTCACACTTAGCTCCATGCTACGGCCATTGATCACCACACGGGCATTTATTTTCCTTGCTATATTAACAATTTGCTGAATTCTAGCCACATTGGAGGCAAAAAGGGCTACAATTACACGCCCCGGTGCATCATTGATAAGCTTCTCCAGGGTCTGCCCCACCGATTCATCGGAAATAGTATAACCTTTACTCTCAACATTGGTAGAATCCGAAAGCAGGGCCAGCACCCCTTCTTTACCACAAAGGGCAAAGGCATTGACATCCGTGACCATACCATCAATGGAATTATGGTTAATACGGAAATCCCCAGTGTGTACCACAAGGCCTAAGGGTGTGCGGATTGCAAGCCCAACACCATCAACGGTACTGTGACTGACACGAATGAACTGGATGGAAAAAACACCAATGTCCAGCATATCTCCGGGACATATGATTCTCAGATCCGCATCTATGGGATAATCAAAATCACTGAGCTTATGACGGATCATTCCAGCACTGAAAGCCGTTCCATACACCGGCACGGAAATCTCCCTCAAAAGATAAGGGAGTGCACCAATGTGATCTTCGTGGGAATGGGTAATCACAACGGCCTTTATCCTGTGGGCATTACCCCTTAGGTACTCCATGTCCGGGATGACAATATCTACCCCCAGCATGTAATCTTCCGGAAACATCAGGCCAGCATCCACCACAAACACATCGTCTCCGTATTCAAAGACCATCATGTTCAGGCCAATTTCTCCAAGTCCACCCAGAGGTATGATTTTAAGCATAGCGATACATCTCCAGCAGTTGTGAGCGTTCAGATCCCGGCGTCTGTGAGTTTTTGAAAAATCAGGGACTAGAATTCAATGAGCCGGTTATTACCACAATAACCGGAAGAAAAAATCTTCATGCCGGGCAGAACCGGCCCTCTTCCATAAAGAGAGGGGATCAAAAGGTATTTCTATTTGCAGGAAATCACCTTGAGGAGATGCATGGATGGCAGAGACAAAGATTATCCGTTCAAGAAAGAATCATCAGGCAGTCACGCCCGCATCTTCCAGAAGCGTATCCACCATATCCATAATCCACCCGCGCTGTTCCCTGCCTGCATATCCCATACAGATACAATGCATGGCCTTCCTGGTACGCACCAGAAACTCACAGCTTAAGCGGGTTTCTTCAAGATCCAGGGCCATTACATGGGGGCTGCAGGCCTTATGCTCCGCCTGCATTGGCGTACACAGTGTTTCCGGCAGCTCTACCCAGTAAACTCCTCCCACAAGGGGAAGACCAAAACGGGCATCCAGTACCTCTTTGAGCCTCCGGTAGTCCTCGGGCTGCAGGGTATCAACAACATACTGTCTCATAAAACAGATATCCAGACATATGAAATTATTGGCTTTCAGAATAATAAGAATAAACCTTCAGGAGGAGGTTTCCCGGAATGAAGTCATTAACAGCGTTTCAAAATGCGGCCTTGCAGCAGAAAAGACACAGCCCGGCACTCTTTTTTAACTATCATGCTTTTAATTTGCAGGCAAGGTTTGTGCAAAACCCAGTATAAAGCCGCCATACGCAAAAAGGGGGCAGCATATGCCAGCCCCCTGTTCATCAGATATAGAAACTAAGACCCTAAACAATTCTGATTTCCAAAACCTTTCAACCAAACTTAAGCTGAGTCATGGAAAGTGCAAAGCCAGATCTCAGACCTGCAGCGGGAACCCGTAAAGGGTGCCCCTGCACAAAACAGAGCCGTAAAAACCATTCGCAGGGGCAGGCCTTGCACCTGCACATATTAAAGCCGCACCATGGACCTGACACCTCATGTCAGGAAAACTCAATACTCGCTAACTGCTCCCAGATTCTTTTTAAGCACCACAAAGGCACTGAAAACAAAAAGCACCCCTCCGGCAGCAAAACCCGCCCATACACTGCCCGTAAAACCGAGAACAAGATAGGCAATGGCCGCAAGACCAGCGGTAAAAAGGGCATAGGGCAACTGGGTCAGCACATGATCCATGTGGTGGCAGGAAGCCCCGGTTGAGCTTAAAATGGTGGTATCGGAAATGGGCGAACAATGATCCCCCAGCACAGCACCAGCCAGAACCGCAGCCAGTACTGGCAGCAGCAGCTCAGGGGCTACCCTTGCGGCAATGTCACCGGCAATGGGAAGCATGATCCCAAAGGTGCCCCAACTGGTTCCAGTGGCAAAGGCCATGAGCCCTGAGATCAGAAAAATCAGTACGGGAATAAGGGCAAGTGGGATGGTTCCGTCTATCATACCCGCAAGGTAAGTTCCCGTCTGAATTGCCTTGATCACAATAATAATTGTCCAGGCAAAAAGAAGAATCCAGATGGCTGGCAGCATGGCTCTGGTGCCGTCCAGAATGGAAGAAACATAGGTTTTTGCAGAATGTCCTGCCAGGACCATGCGGCCAAAGGTTACAGCAAGACCGGCAAGCCCCCCGTAAACCAGGGCTTTGGCCACATCGGTATTCTCAAAAGCTCCCAGCAGACTGAAGGGTTCCTCCCCCAGCTCCTGCGCTCCTGTCCAGATCATGGCTGCCGTAGTAGCAACAATCAGCACAAGAATTGGCTGAATAAGATCCTGAACCGAGCCCTTGCCATGATCTTCCACGGCTTCAATATTTCCTGCAATGGGAAGCCGTTCAGGGTCATACAGCATCCCGGCCAAAGCCCTTTCCTCATGCACCTTCATGGGACCGAAGGCCCGGCCCGTCCATGCAGTAAAAAAAACCAGTCCAATGGCAAAAATGGCGTAATAATTCATGGGAATCATAGCCATAAATGTTCCAAGGGGAGTATGGGGCACCACAAAGGCATGGGCCGTCAGCACCCCACCGATCAGGGCTATAATATAAGCACCCCAACTGGAAACCGGAGAAATCACGCAAACAGGTGCTGCCGTTGAATCCAAGATGTAAGCCAGCTTGGCTCTGGATACCCTGTGCCTGTCCGTAACCGGCCGACTGATGGAACCAACGGCCAGACTGTTGAAATAATCGTCAATAAAAATAAAAACGCCCAGAAAAGCAGTCAGCAGACGAGCGCCCCTGCGGGAAGCCACCCGCTTCATGGCCCACTCACCAAAGGCACGGCTGCCTCCGGAAAGGGCAATGGCACGGGTCATGATACCCAAAAGAATCAGAAAGAGAATAATAAAAACATTCCAGGTGTTAACACCGCCATCTTCCCAGACCAGAGAAAGAATAATCTCAGACAGATAGACAAGGGTAGCTACAGGGGAGAATCCCCAGAGCATCATAGCTCCCACAAGGATACCAACACCCAGAGAAATCAGAACCTTACGGGTCAGAATTGCCAGAACAATGGCAATGGCAGGTGGCAAGAGAGACCATGCCGAGGTATCATAGGCTATCATTTCCATCTAAAAACCCCTTCCATGTCAGGATACCTTAAGTCTTCGCTCCAGCATGGCAAGGAGCTGGGAAATCACAAAGGTCAGGAAAAGATAAATCAGCGCCGCTCCCGCAAGAAACTGAACATAGTCATAATAACGGGCACCCATAACCCTTGCGGAATACATAAGCTCACCGGCACCAATAACAGACACCAGAGAAGAATCCTTCAGAAGAATAATAATCTCATTGCCAAGGGGAGGAATCACTCTCCGGAAAGCCTGAGGCAGAATAATATGCCTCATGGCCTGTCCATGGGTCATACCCAGAGACCGTGCCGCTTCCATCTGCCCTTTGGCAACCCCTTCAATACCGGAACGCACAATCTCCGCCACATAGGCACCTGAATTGAATCCAAGGGCAATTACCCCGGCCGTGAGGGGATCAGGGGTCATGCTGTTACCCGTCAGCGCCATGTAAATCTGGGGGATCCCAAAGTACACGAAAAAAATCTGCAACAGCATGGGAGTGCCCCGAAGAACGTAGACATAAATCCCGCTGATACTGCGAAAAATAGTATTTCTGGAAACCCTGCCTATACCGGCAACACAACCCAGAATAAACCCGAGAATAATGGCTCCGAAGGTCAGCTGAATGGTTACCACTGCCCCTTTAACCATAAACATGCGATGCTGCCAGAGCAGCGAAAAATCCAGCTCCATACCCTGTCCTGCCCCTTTTTAATACCGGAAAAAGCAAATCTTTTTCCGGTATTATTCAATCTATACGTCCCACTTCTGACGGAGTTCATCCAGCTTGCCGGAAGTCTTAACTTTCTTGAAAGCCTCATTCAGGGCATCAAGAAACTCAGGACAACCTTTGCGGATAACCGCAGCCACTTCCTCGTAATTTAAAGGCTCATCCATCTGAACGAAACCAAATCTCTGCACATAATTTTCTGCAATGGCCACATCCAGAACCACACCATCGGCAGCCTTATTCCTGAGCATCATGACAGCGGTGCTGGCATCATCCACAATACGGGCAGTGGCCCCCTCAATGGCCTGAGCAGCATCTGCGCTGGTGGAACCAATCTGGGCGGAAACCACCTTTCCCTTGAGATCTTCAACGGTACGGATATCAGAATCAGCATTAACCAGAACCACCTGTCCGCTGCTATAGTAAGGAATGGTGAAATCCACACTTCGCTTGCGTTCTTCAGTAACGGAAAAACTGGACATGCCCAAATGCACCTGTCCACTGCGTACGGCAATGAGGATGGAATCAAAACCCATTCCCCGAAGCCTCACCTCCAGACCCATCTCAGCCGCAACGGCCCGGATCAGATCAATATCAAAACCAACAATATTGCCATTATCATCAATGCTTTCAAAGGGAGGATAATCCGGGCTGGTTCCAACGGTAAAAAAACCGGAAGATTGAATCTGCTGCCATAAACGGCATTCAGCCATGGCCATGGATGTCCATGCCAGGGCCAGCAGGGCCAGAACAAAAACTTTACAGGTTTGCCTTATCATTTCTACCTCCATCCATTTTCAAAATTAAAAAAAGCTGCCACAGGTATAAAAAAACAGATGTTAAATAAGCCCCTTTCAATCATCGTGTAAAGGGTTTTTACTAAGCGTCAGTCTCCATCTTGTCAAGCAACTTTCTTCTTGGTATCCGATGGGTTGACCAAAAAGGTCCGACCCTTTAAACAGAAAAATCCAGTTCCTTTGTCTAAAATTTTTCCCTTATTTTTTCTTTCATATCATTTGATTCTTGATTTTTTCTCCCCTGCCCGTACACTTTCAAGTGAAATGTCTGATCCCGGCCCACAGGAGGACATACACCACCAGGGCCAGACAGCCCAGACAACCTTCCTTTTTACATTATTGGAGGCTCAATGCAGACACAATCCCAAAGTACCCTTTACACCAGCGGCCACCAGGGCACCGAAAGCGAATTTGGCCGACTTGCCGAAAGCTGCGGCATTAAAGAAGTTCATTATTCCTGGACAGGCCGGGATATTGAGCGCAGCCACGCCATGGAAGTTCTTGATGCTGCAACCCTTTCAAAGGGGGATGTAAGCATGGAAATTGTTTCCAAACGTATGGGCAGAAGCTATTCCAAAGTAGATACCATCCGCAAGGTCATGCAACTGCTTTTCCACACCATCAACCACGGACACCAGATCTTTGCCGTGGGCTGGATTCAGGAAGACGGCACCGTGAAAGGCGGTACGGGCTGGGGCGTTGAACTGGCAAAATTCTTTAACCGCCCCCTTTCCGTTTATGATCAAAAAGCCATGGAATGGTTTACCTGGCAGCAAAACCAGTGGGTTAAAGACACCCCTGTCATTACCCACAGCACCTTTGCCGCCACAGGCACCCGTCACCTGACAGAAGAAGGCAAAACTGCCATAGGCGATCTTTTTGCACGATCCTTTAAAAAATAAACTGTTAATCAGGATCTTTCAACTATGGAAAGCCTGAGCCAGAAAAAATGCAACGGGCCTTGAGCCTGTCCAGGGGCACCCACAAAGGGTGCCCCTGCAACACAAGTATATGATGAACACGAAAGAAGAATAAAAATGACCATATCCCTTCAGGATCTGATTCTAAGAGTAAAAAATCACCCGGAATTTCCCGGTGCAGGAATGCTTCTCTGCCACAATGGTGTTGTCCGTGAAACCAGCCGTGACGGAAGAAAGGTTAGAGGCCTCCGGGTCTCCGTAAACCAGCCTGTGCTTGCAGCCATTCTTGAAAAAACCAGAAGAATGCCGGGGATCGTGGATGTGCAGGTACACATATTCGGGGATCAGGATCTCAAAACCGGGGATGATGTCATGTATATCGTTGTGGCAGGGGATATAAGGGAGCATGTGATCAGCGCCCTCACGGAAACCCTTGAAGCAATCAAGGGACAGGCAACAAATAAGACGGAGTTTTTTGCCTGACCGACTTTTATTCAAAACAAAAATAATCAGATACCGTTCTGCGGTATACGAAGGAACACAGATGGCAGAACTTACACACCTGGACCCCGAAGGCCGGGTCCGCATGGTTGATGTATCGGATAAAGAATCAACCCTGCGAAGGGCACTGGCCACAGGCTGCATATACATGCAGCCCGAAACCCTGCAGCATATTCTTTCCGGGCAGGGAAAAAAGGGCAATGTCCTTGAAACCGCAAGAATTGCAGGCATCATGGCTGCCAAACGAACTGCCGATATAATTCCCCTCTGCCACCCCCTCATGCTTACGGGCATCCGTGTTGACTTCCAGCCGGACACAAAGAACAGCTGTATTCACCTTGAAGCCGAAGTCCGGACCTTAAGCCCCACAGGCGTTGAAATGGAAGCCCTCACGGCGGTGTCCGCAGCGGCCCTCACCCTTTACGACATGGCCAAAGCCGTGGACAAAAGCATGGAAATATCCAGTATACGCCTTGAAGAAAAAGAGGGCGGCAAATCCGGCACCTTTATCCGGAGATCCCTGTGAAGGCCCCACTGCAGGATGCATGCGCCAGACCCGTTAATTATCTCCGTATTTCCGTGACGGACCGCTGCAACCTTGCCTGCATCTACTGCAACCCCATCAGCCCCAGTCCCAGACTTCGCCATGAAGACATACTCCGTTTTGAAGAAATACTTGTCATTGCCCGTGCAGCCCTTGAAATCGGTATCAGAAAAATTCGTATCACCGGTGGAGAACCTCTTGTCCGCAAAGGTATTTTCCCCTTTTTAAAGAAGCTTGGCAGCCTGCCAGGTCTTGAAAGGCTGGCCATAACCACCAATGGCATCCTGCTCCCCTCCTCCCTTGACCGCTTACAGGATGCCGGTGTTCATCAGATCAACATCAGCCTTGACACCCTTGATCCTGAAACCTTTTTCAGAATAACCGGAAAAGATGCCTTCCATGAAGTATGGACAGGGATAGAAGAGGCTCTGGCAAGAAAAAGCTTTATCATCAAACTAAATGCAGTGGCATTAAGAAATGTAAATGAAAAAGATTTTTCAGCCCTTGCTTCCCTTGCCTTAAATAACAATATATCCGTCCGTTTCATTGAAGAAATGCCCATAGGACATCATCACCACGCAGATCACAGACCTGTCCTGGTACAGGAAATTCAGGATTCTATCGGAGCCTTAGGTTCGCTGACTCCTCTGCCTAGCGATCAGCTGGACGGACCGGCAAGAAAGTTCACTTTTCCGGGTGCCAAGGGAGAAATCGGCTTCATACCGGCCTTGAGCCGTCACTTCTGCCATACATGCAACCGCCTTCGGCTCACGGCTGATGGCCGCCTCAGACCATGTCTGCTTTCGGACATCAGCCATGACATTAAAGGCCCCCTGCGTCACGGAGCAGGCAAAAAAGAAATTCAGAACATATTCATTTCATGCCTGCGCCACAAAGGTGCCGAACACATCTTTCATCCGGACAGTGAAGGTCAGGTGGATACGGCCATGGCAAGGATAGGAGGATAAAAAACTTCAGCGGGAACGTTCAACGCCTTTGCGGGGACAGAGAGCTGCAACGGGACAGCGGCTGCACCATGGAGAAAGGGGGCGGCAGAGAGTCTGGCCAAAGGCCACTAGAATTTCATTGTATGAAATCCAGTACTCAGATGGAAGAATTCTGCGCA
Organism: Desulfobotulus mexicanus; assembly: GCF_006175995.1. Taxonomy (NCBI): domain Bacteria; kingdom Pseudomonadati; phylum Thermodesulfobacteriota; class Desulfobacteria; order Desulfobacterales; family Desulfobacteraceae; genus Desulfobotulus; species Desulfobotulus mexicanus. The sequence continues at coordinate 40,127 of NZ_VDMB01000011.1, read as the reverse complement.
GTACCATCTCCGTCTGCTCCGGTGTTTTTGTTGAAACATAAGCAAGGCGGTTTGAAATGCGATGCACATGGGTATCCACACAGATACCCGGAAGACCGAAACCTTCAATCAGCACAAGATTAGCGGTTTTACGACCCACCCCCGGAAGTGCCAGAAGTTCTTCCATGGTCCGGGGCACTTTTCCGGCATACTGACGGATCAGAATTGAACATATTTCCACAAGCCGCATGGCCTTGGTGGGATAAAAACCCACTGGAAAAATAAGCTCCCGAATACGCTCTTCCCCCAGAGACAAGACAGCCTCCGGCGTATCCGCTTCATGAAGAAGCCGAAGAGCTGCGGCTTCCGTAACCTCATCCTTTGTTCTCAAGCTAAGCAGGGTGGCCACAAGAACAGCAAAGGGAGTTGCACCCGTTGCCGCCATGAGGCTTATCACCGGAGCATTCCATTCCTTATATGCCTTTGATAGAATCTCCATGAAACGATGAATACAAAAAGCTTTCTCAGCCATACCTTGCCTGCTTTCATTCTGCCGGATTGCCTAAAACCATCCCGTCTTTCCCGCCAGCCAGAACATGCCCATACCCGCCAACAGGGTCAGCCCCAGAGACCTGGTCCACAGAGCCACCAGCAGCGTAGGAAAAGCAACGGCCAGCTCTGGTTGTGTGAAGCTGAGCACCCTTGGCTCCCCTGCAGTGATAAGATAAGGAACCAGAAGGGCTGCAAGGATGGATACGGGAATCAGATCCAGCCATTCTTCCAGCAAGGGTGGCATTTTTTTCCGACTCAGAAAAAAAAGGGGAATCCATCTGGGGATAAAACTCACCAGCCCCATCCCCATAACCAGAATCATGTATTCAGAACTCATCTTTACCCTTCACCCATTCCCCCTGCATCCGGGCCATTCGTTTAAGCAAAAGCCCCACACTTGCCCCCGCAACGGCACCCACGACAATAAAGGCATTCCCCGGAATCCAGAGGGCTGCAATTGTACCAGCCACCGCTGCAGCAAGACCTGAAATTATATAAATCAGGCCATTCAACTGAAAAACCAGAAGACAGATGAACATGGCAATCATGGCATAATCAATGCCAAAGGCCGACGGTGCAATGAACCGCCCGAAAATCCCCCCCAGTACCGTACTGCCCACCCATGCGGCATAGGCCAGAAAGCTGGCCACAATGGCTGCACCCAGAGGCCAGTCACCTGACTTCAGACGGCTGGTATTCACCGCAAAGGTTTCATCCACTATAAAACAGGCCAGAAGACTAAGCCGCCTCCGGGACTGCCCCCTGTACCAGACGGCAAGGGATGAGGACATGAGCAGATGCCGCAGATTAACCATAAAGGTGGTCATCATAACAGCAAGCACTGACGCTCCAGCATCAATCATGGATACGGCTATGAACTGGCCTGATCCTGCAAAAACAAGGGAAGACATAAAAAAAATATGCATTCCGGAAAGACCAGCCTTTTCCGCCAGTACACCAAAAGCAAGCCCCAGTGGAAAATATCCCACACATATGGGCCATATGGCCTTTGCACCCCTAACCCAGATTCCCTTCTCTATGGAATCCCTCATATTTTTCCCCAGGTTTAAAATAAAAAAATCTTCCTCGTTTCCCGGTTCTTTTATCTTCCCGGGCAGACAGGCAAGCATCTGTATCACAACGCAAATCCAGCGTTTCTGAATACCGGGATAAAATCTGCTGAGCATCCCATTATGCCCTTCAGGGCTGATCCAGAACATTTTTTTTCTTTTTATATTTATCACGGATACACCGGATTTTCTTTGCTGGCAGAGGTGATAGCATCTCCTCAAGCCAGCCATCCAGACGGCCTACCACAGGATCATCCGGCTCCGGCAACGGCGGCAACCCCTGCTCCAGTCTCAGTTTTTCAAGGGTGCAGCGACCCCTTTTTTCATCCGGAAACATATTCATATCACCTTTAAAAAACTATTATGAATCATTACAAAATGATCAGCTCATGGAAAAAAAGAAGCTTCCTCCTCAATGCTTCCTGTTTCCCTGAAATGGTACACCATGGCATGTTCAGGAACCATCAGTAACTGCTCCCGAGCCACAGCTTCTATATATTTCCAGTCATTCTGAAGACGGTGCACCCTGCGCAGAAGATCCGCCCGTTCTGCTTCCAGTACTCTTTTATCTTCTTTAATACCAGCATGCTGGCTCATAAGCTGCCTGTAGTCAAAATAGCCGTCGGTCCCCAACAGGGCATAGGCTCCAAACACACAAATAAAAAGCCAGAGACCATAGAATATCATCAATTTCATTTTTTCCGCCTCCGGAGCCAGTTAAGGGCCATGCCCAGCTCAGGACTTTTCATCAATAAAGCCAGCCCGCCGTAGATTCCTACTCCCAGAGCAATGCCCGCCAGCACACGCACTCCCATCCCAAGGCTACCCTCTGTAAGTCGGGATGCCAGAAAAAAATCCGCCCCGTAAACACATACGCCCATGATGAGGGCACTGGAAAGGGAAAGCAGGGCACTTTTTAAAATATTTAATGAAAAAAGACCCGGTATTTTTCTGTTAAGAACCCAGGCCAGAAGTACAAAGTTCACCATGGAACCAAGGCTTGTGGCAAGGGCAAGCCCTCCATAGGACATGGGATGCATAAGTATCAGGGAAAACACAACAGCCGAGCCTAAGGAAATGCTGCCCATGATCACCGGTGTTCTTGTATCCTCCATGGCATAAAATACAGAGACCACAATACGAACACAGGCAAAGGCCCACAATCCTGCGCTATAATACACAAGTGCCGTTGCCGTACCTGCCACACTCACCGCATCAAAGGCCCCCCGCTGAAAAAGCAGAGCCACAAGGGGATGGGCCAGGGCAATCAGACCTGCCATGGCAGGAAGATTGATAAAAAGCATCCAGCGCAGAGCTTCCCCAAAGGTATCCCCCAGATCACCCATGCGACCGCTGCTCACCTGTCTGGAAAGTGTAGGCAGGACCGCTGTAGCTGCGGAAATACCGAATATTGCCAGAGGAAACTGCACCAGGCGATCGGCATAATACAGATAGGAAACACTGCCCGCCTCCAGAAAAGAAGCCAGAATGGTACCGATAACAATGCTCAGCTGATACACAGCGGCACCAAAAATCGTGGGAAGCATGAGACGCCCCACTCGACGGACCCCCGGATGCAGCCAGGGCGTCTTTCCCCTGAACCGGAAGCCCTTTTTCCACAGCACGGGAAGCTGCATGAAAAGCTGAAAAACTCCTCCCCCCAGCACACCGATGGCTAATGCCGTTACCGCAGGGTCCATATGGGCGGCAAGCAGCCACACACTTAAAATCATGGAGAGGCTCAAAACAACGGGGGAAAGGGCCGGCACCGCAAAGTGCCCCAGACTGTTAAGCATGCCCATGGCCAAAGCCACAAGACATATAAAAAACACATAGGGAAAGGTAATGCGTGTCAGAAAAACCGTCAGCCCCATTTTTTCAGGTGTATCGGCAAAGCCCGGAGCAATAACCTGAACAATAAAGGGAGCCGTCAGTACCCCCAGCACTGTAATGAACAAAAGCAGAAGGGCCAGAATTCTGAGTGCCGATCTTGCAAAGGCAAAAGCCCCGGCACGCCCCTCCTTTTCCATGACCGAATTGAAAACTGGAACAAAGGCCATGGACAGGGAACCCTCGGCCAGCAGCCGACGCATGAGATTGGGAATGCGGAATGCTACAAAAAAGGCATCTGCAGCCGTTGATGCACCGAAAAATGCGGCTATCACCATATCCCGGACAAAGCCCAGTATGCGACTGAAAAGGGTTGCAACACCCACCACGCCCACAGCCCTTGCCACCTGCCGGTTTTCCGATCTTCTCATACTTTTTCCTGTTCCCCCTGCCTGTGCAAGCCCCTGCTTTCTTCTCCGCTTTTGGTCTGCACAATAATCAGATTTCAGCCTTATGCAAACCCAAAAAAAAAGGACAAGATTTCCATCACCTGATTTTTTTTTTAAAGAACAGAGCTTTTCATCCCTAATGAGGGAAAAAAGAATTGACACTTTTCCAAATTCAGTTTAATTTTTGTTTTTTAGATAATGTAAAACCTTGTGGTTTTTGATCACCTTAAATAATCTTAAAAAATGTAAAAAGGAGTATCGCGTTGGCAAACCATAAATCTGCAAAAAAACGGGCCAAACAGAATGAAGTCCGCAGAATGAGAAACCGCAGCATAAAAAGCCAGATAAAAACAGCAATCACCCGCCTCCGTTCCATTGTGGAAAAAGAGCCCGAAGCAGCTGGCAAGGCTCTCCAGGAAACCACAGCGGTTATTGATAAAGCAGCCAAAAAAGGTGTTCTCCACCGGAATACCGCCAGCCGCAAAGTATCCCGTCTGGCCCAGATGATAAACAAAGTATCCGCCTGAAAAAAGCATCCGGCCCAGGCCGGTCATGTATTTAAAAAGGGAATCTCCCCCCGGTATTCGGGTGGAACTTCCCTTTTTTTTATATTCATCAGCGGGAAAAAAGAGCAAAACTTAAAAATCATCACCCAGGCGGTTCACAAGCTGTTCTGCCATACGCAGGGAAAGGGCTTCCAATGCCTCCCGCCGCCTGCTTTCCGTTGCAGCATTGTCTGCACCAACGGCATACACCTCATCCTCCCGCAATTCCCTCTGCCAGATAACACGTCCCTCACCATCCTTGAGCACAAAAAAAGCCGTCATATAAAGACGTCTTTCTATATCAGTATCCGCAACGGTCCGGGAAAGGGTGGCTTGAGTAATGGAACGCACCTCACTTTCCAGAAAGGCATCCGCCCCAAGGGGATCATCCACAGCCATTCCCTGGGGACTGCGGGTAATCACATAAACGAGATCATCGGTCATGCGGGTAGCAAGGCCTGCCTCGCCCACACGGTCCGTAACCTGCAAAACAAAAATACGCTGCACATTACCGGCAAAGGTTCCAGAGCCTGAAAAGCCATAACCGCAGGCCCCGAGAGCAAGGCATGAAAACAAGAATACAGGCAAAGATCTTAAAAATAGCATTTGTTTCATCCACTGGCTCCGACTCTGGCTTCCGTTAAAATCTGGAGCAGGGCAGGCTTGAAGGCCTGCCCCTTACATCTCCCGGCAAATTATCCCACAACAATATTCACAAGCTTACCCTTCACCACAATGACCTTTTTCACTTCCTTGCCTTCCATAAAGCGCACAGCACCTTCGGTGGCAAGGGCCGCCGCCTTAATGCTTTCTTCATCGGCATCCGCAGGAAGGGTAACACGATCCCTGAGCTTACCATTCACCTGTACCACCACAAGAATACTGTCTTCCTGAAGGGCATCTTCACGCCACTGGGGCCAGGCCTTCTCCGGCAAAGCCCCTTCACCGCCAAGGGAAGTCCAGATTTCCTGAGTAAAATGGGGCACCACAGGGGAGAGCATAAGACAGATGGATTCAATCAGATGACGGGCCACGCCTGCATTCTGAATATCCTCCCCCTTTTCTCCTGCGGCAAAGACGGCATTTACAAGCTCCATGACGGCACTGATGGCCGTGTTGAAGTGAAAGCGGTCCACATCTTCAGCAACCTTTTTAATGGTCTGATGGGTTTTTCTGAACACATCCCTGTCCCCTTCGGACAGAGCGGCAAGCTCGCCATTATAGGCAAGGACATTCCGGGCTGCGTCCTGATAGCGCAGAGCCAGCCGCCATACACGGTTGAGAAAGCGGAAAGATCCCTCCACGCCCGTGTCACTCCATTCCAGATCCCTTTCCGGCGGTGCTGCAAAAAGACAGAACAGCCTTGTGGTATCCGCCCCGTAACGGTCCAGAAGAATGGTCGGATCCACCACATTACGCTTGGACTTGCTCATTTTTTCCACACGGCCAATGGCCACAGGATTGCCGCACTTTGTACAGGTGGGCGTATCCTTTGAAAAATCAACTTCCTCGGGATAAAGGAAACCATGCTCTTTACAGGTGGTGGTTTCCTTGCACACCATGCCCTGGGTGAGAAGATTGGTGAAAGGCTCCTTGAAATCCACCAGACCTTCAGCTTCCAGCACACGGGTAAAATACCTTGAGTACAAGAGATGCATCACCGCATGTTCCACACCTCCGATGTACTGATCCACAGGCATCCAGTAGGCAACGGCCTCCCTGTCAAAAATTGCAGCTTCTTCCTTAGGGCTGCAATACCTCAAAAAATACCAGCTGGACTCCACAAAGGTATCCATGGTGTCCGTATCTCTGCGGGCATTTTCCCCGCATTTAGGACAGATGACCTCATAAAAAGAAGCCAGACTTCCCAGAGGAGACCCACCGTTTTCAAGCAGACCTGCATCCTCGGGAAGGCGTACGGGAAGATCCTTTTCCGGTACGGATACAATACCGCAGGTATCACAATGGATCATGGGTATGGGCGTACCCCAGTAACGCTGCCTTGAAATTCCCCAGTCCCGCAGGCGGAAACGCTCGGCCTTTTCTCCTGCATTTTTGGCCTGCAGCCAGTCTGCAATGGCTGTCTGGGCTACAACATTATCCATACCGCTGAATTCTTCAGAGTTCACAAGGGTGCCAGGCCCGGTCCATGCCTCCTGCATGGTGGCCTCATCCAGCTTTTCACCTGCAGGCTGCACCACCACAGGACGTGGAAGACAATAGCGGGCCGCAAAATCAAAATCCCTTTGATCATGGGCCGGCACCCCCATCACAGCCCCTGTGCCATATTCCATGAGAACAAAGTTTCCAGCATAGATGGGCACACGCCCTCCGCTCACAGGGTTGATGGCATAAGCGCCAGTAAAAACCCCTTCCTTTTCCGCCGTTTCTATGGCTTTGGCCGTACGCTCCTGCCGGGCCATCTTAGCAAGAAAAACTTCCACTTCCGAGGTCTGGGAGCTGCCTTTGGCAAGACCGGTCACCAGAGGGTGTTCCGGAGCCAGACAGACAAAACTAGCACCACATATGGTATCCGGCCTTGTGGTAAAAACATCAATGCCCTCTTCCCTGCCTTCAATACCGAAACGAATACGGGCTCCTGTGGATTTACCTATCCAGTTTTTCTGCATGGTGGTGACCTTTTCAGGCCAACCGGGAAGTTTATCACAATAGTCCAGCAGATCCTGAGCATAATCCGTAATGCGGAAATACCACTGCCAGAGTTTTTTCTGGCGGACTTCCCTGCCGCATCGCCAGCAGGCACCATCCTCCACCTGTTCATTGGCAAGCACCGTCTGGCAGGGATCACAGAAATTGACAAAGGATTCTTTTCTGTAAACCATCCCCTTTTCAAACATACGGATAAAAAGCCACTGCTCCCAACGGTAATATTCCGGCGTACAGGTTGCCAGTTCCCGGTCCCAATCATAACTGAAACCCAGACGCTTGAGCTGTTTTCTCATGGAATCAATATTTTCATAGGTCCAGGCCGCAGGATGGGTATTGTTCTGTATGGCGGCATTTTCCGCAGGCATGCCAAAGGCATCCCAACCCATGGGGTGCAGAACATTAAAACCACGCATGCGCTTATAACGGGCCACCACATCCCCGATGGTATAATTACGGACATGACCCATATGGATTTTTCCAGAAGGGTAGGGAAACATTTCAAGGAGATAATATTTGGGTTTTTCCCGGTCTTCATGAACCTGAAAGACCCCGTCACTGTCCCAGCTTTTCTGCCATTTATTTTCAATTTCAAGGGGATTATAACTATCTGGCAACATGCACTATCTCCTCTGATTCAATATGATTGGGCGGCATGACCGCTTTGAAGGATCTGACAAACGATCTGACTCTTTTATAAAGCTTACGGATCTTGAACAACAGTTTTTGTGAATGCCACAACGGAATGAAAATGGCAAGAAAGTCCATGAAAAAGCACTTGCACCAGAGAGATGGAATATAAAAAAAGATTGACGCATAAAAAACAATTGCATAAAAGCAGAGAAAAGTGTTCTGATCCAGCCTGTAAATCCATTTACAATGGATACACCCGCCGATTTTTCCATTCTCTGACAAGATTGAGCCTGATGCTATGGAATGTGCAGGGATTCTTAAAAAATTATCCGGATGCAGGTCAAATCCTACCCCCCTGAATCCGAATTTCTCTGCCATCCATCTGAAACCCGGGAAATCTCGCCAGAATATCCATAAGGCTCTCGGCGCACTTTTCAAACCACAACCTCAGTAGAAAGGTTTTTGTTTCTCCCGGCAAGTTATCTGCGGGACGAACCACCATCAAACTTATGAGCACAAAAATTCTGATCAATGCCGTCGATGCCGAAGAGTGTCGCATTGCCACCATCATCGACAACAGACTCGAAGATTTTGTCCTTGAAACGGCAGCCCGTGAAATCACACAGGGAAATATTTACAAAGCCACCGTCAGCCACGTAGAACCCAGTCTTCAGGCTGCGTTTATTGATTATGGGGCTGAGCGCAACGGCTTTCTGCAGTTTCAGGAAATCCACACCGACTACTTCCAGGAGTGCCCCTCCGGTAAACACCACATCAAAAATCTGATAAAAAAAGGTCAGGAAATTATTGTTCAGGTTACCAAAGATCCTGTGATGAAAAAAGGAGCCATGCTCACAACCTTTCTCTCCCTTCCCGGACGCCACCTCGTTCTCATGCCCGGCTCCACCAACAAGGGTATCTCCCGGAAAATAGAGGAAGAAGAAGAAAGAAAACGCCTCAAAGATCTTCTGGACAAACTCACACTGCCCGAAGGTTTTGGCGCCATCATCCGCACAGCCGGAAAAAGCTGCACCAAGGCCATGCTGACCAAAGATCTCAATTACCTTTTGCGTCTGTGGAAAAACATCAACCAGAAGGCCATGGAAGCGGAAACGCCTGCGCCTTTATACCGGGAACAGAACCTTGCCATGCGCGCCATCCGGGATTCCCTGACCCCTGAGGTCAGTGAGGTTCTCATTGATAATGCCGAAGCCTACAAAGAAATAAAAAAATTTGTTGAACTCATCGCCCCCAAACAAAGCAGCTGCATCAAGCATTACAAGGGTGAAAAACCCATTTTCACAAAATACCAGCTGGAAGAACAGATCAATACCATATTCGAGTCCAGGGTTCCCCTTAAGTCCGGAGGCTCCATAATTATAGATCAGACCGAAGCCCTGGTCTCCATTGACGTAAACTCCGGCAAAGCCACCCAGAAGGGCTCCATAGAGGAAACAGCCTTCCAGAGCAACCTTGAGGCAGCCGAGGAAGTGGCAAGACAGCTCCGAATCCGGGACATGGGCGGACTTCTGGTCATTGATTTCATAGACATGCGGGACGCCAAACACCGGGCAGCGGTGGAAAAAAAGCTCAAAGAAGAACTGAAAAAAGACAAAGCCAGAACCAAGGTGGGTAAAATTTCCCAGTTCGGCCTTATGGAAATGAGCCGTCAGCGCCTGCGCCCGGCCATAAGCTTTGGCAGCCTTGTCCCCTGCCCCCACTGCTCTGGCCGTGGCCTTACCTTTTCAACGGAAAGTCTGGTTCTGACCTTTTTACGCAAACTCAGACTTGAAACCTTAAAGCCGGACATCAAAACCGTACGTGCCCTGCTGCCACCGGAAGTAGCACTCTATGTATTAAACCGCAAACGCTCTGAACTGCTTGAAATTGAACAAAAAAGATGCTTAAGCATCCAGATTGAGGCAGATGCGGGAATGATTCCCGGAAAATCGGAAATTCTCTGCCAGCCGTAATAAACAGCATCTCAGGCTGGACTTTTAACCCGGCTCCTGTTTATGATAAGGGATATTTAAAAGCGCAGAAAAGACCCTGAACTCTGACATCTCCTAAATAGGTAAGGAAAACCAGATGTTCCGTAACCGATTCCCCGCATTATCCCAGCGCATGCGTCTTTCCCTGCTCATGCTTTTTATGACCCTGACCCTTATCGTGGTTTATGTGGCAACACGCCAGCCTGCGGTACTTGAAGAACCAGAGACAGATGAAAGCATAAGCATGAGGGAAACCATAGATACTGGAAAGGTCATCGACTTTTCAGATCTGGATGAAGGCAACAGGTATACCATAAGCCAGCGGAAGGAAAGATACGGTATCCATGACAGCATGGATATGATGGTTACATCGGAAGAAAGCATCCGTGTTGGTGATGAAACCCTTGATATGCGGGAATATGAGGAAAAAGATGCCATAAGCAGAGGAGAAATCATCACCCGCCCCCTGGATGGCGGTGAAGAAAAAAGCCCTGTACAGGATTATGGTATCCATGTGGTCCGGCCCGGCGACAATATCTGGAAAATCCATTTCCGGCTTCTGGAAGAATCTCTGGCATCAAGGGGCATAACCCTCCCCCCTGAAGCGGACAGACCCGATGCCCAAGGTTACAGTACCGGCGTGGGCAGAGTATTGAAATTTTCTGAACGCATGGTCCGGGTATACAATATGAAAGAAAAACAGTTTGCTGAAAACATTCACATCATTCAGCCCTTTGAAAAAATCATCGTTTATAATATGCAGGAAATCAGCGGACTTCTTAATTCCCTGAACGAGGAGAATGTGAACCGTATCCGTTTTGACGGGGAACACCTCTGGATCATGGCACCCTGAAAACACACAGGCCAGCACTTTAAGATAAAAGCCCGGAATGATTTGACGCAGCCCTTGATTTCTTTTATATGCTTTTTGTTGATCCGTTTGCTGTAAGGGTGCATACTGTTTCCAAAACCATCTTAACGGTGCAGGGAAACCATCCACGCAGCTAAATATTTTTATATGAAAAATAACGCTTTATGCTAAGGAGGAAGCCTTGATCGGAGTTGCTTACGCCATGGGAGATGCCGGAGCGCAGGGTGGAGGAGGAGGCGGTTTTATCCAGCTTGTTCCCCTGATCCTGATGTTTGTCATTTTTTATTTTCTTCTCATCCGGCCCCAGCAGAAAAAAGCCAAAGAGCACCGGGAACTGATCGGTAATCTTAAAAAAGGAGACCGCGTCATCACATCCGGAGGTATCTATGGTACGGTCACCTCTCTGGATGACAATACCCTGACCATTGAAATTGCTGACAAAGTCCGCGTGAAAATGGTTCGAGCCAATGTTGCCGGTCTTTCCGGAAAAAGCGGCGGAGAAAAAGAATAAATTTCCTTCCGCCATCCCCATCAAAAACCTGACAGAAATCCAATGGTGGCACCACATGGAAAAGTGTTGGTGCCACCCTGATTTTTCCTGCCACTGGAAAGGATTTGGGCCTTGAAAATACGTTCCTGGAGATTCTATGCCGTCTGCGTGGCACTGATCCTGGCCATCATCTACATACTGCCGACCTTCAATCCCGGCCTGTGGCCAAATAAAACCATCAATCTAGGACTGGACCTGCAGGGTGGTATGCACCTTGTACTGGATGTGGAAGTTGAAAAAGCCCTGGAAAGCACCATGGAACGCCGGACCTATGAGCTGCGGGATCAGATGCGCAGGGAGCGGATACGATATACTTCCGTACGCAGACTCCCCGATGGCAATATTGGTGTCCGCCTTGCAGATGCATCCGATGCAGATATCTTTTCCGCTTTTCATCAAAAAGAATTCCCGGATATGGATGTCCGCAGACATACCGTGGACGAAGGTCTGGAGTTCCGTTTTTCAATTCCAATCGAAGAAAAAAACCATATCACAAAAATGGCGACGGAACAGGCTCTGGAAACCATCCGTAACCGCATTGACGAATTCGGTGTCAATGAACCGGATATACGGATTCAGGGAGAAAGAAGAATCATCATCCAGCTTCCCGGTATAGAAGAACCGGAACGGGCCAAACAACTCATAGGTAAAACCGCCCTTCTGGAATTTAAAATTGTCGAAGATTCCCATGATGTACAGGATGCCCTCACAGGGTCCATGCCGCCGGGAACTGAAATTCTCTATGAAATCAGGAGAGATGCTTCAGGACAGGAAACGGGTCGTGTACCCTACCTTGTAAGCAGAAGGGCCGTTCTTACCGGCGCTTCCCTGACGGATGCCAGGGTACAGGTGGACTCCCAGTTTAATGAACCCTATGTTTCCATCAGTTTTGACAGACAGGGTGCCCGTCAGTTTGAGCGTATTACCGGAGAAAACATCCACAAACGCATGGCCATTGTTCTGGACAACAATATCTATTCCGCACCCGTGATTCAGGATCGCATATCCGGCGGAAATGCCCGCATTACAGGCAACTTCACCATGGAAGGTGCCAGGGATCTGGCCATTGTCCTCAGGGCCGGTGCCCTGCCTGCTCCCGTTAAAATCATTGAAGAACGTACGGTAGGACCCACCTTAGGTGCTGAATCCATACGAAAAGGGCTCATATCCATGCTGGTGGGCGGTGGTTTTGTCCTGCTCTTCATGGCTGTATATTACAAAGGAGCCGGTCTCGTAGCCAACTGCGCCCTGGTGCTGAACATCCTTTTCATAGGAGCCGCCCTTGCGGCCTTCGGTGCCACCCTGACCCTGCCGGGTATTGCGGGCATGGTGCTCACCCTTGGCATGGCCGTGGATGCCAATGTACTGATCTTTGAGCGCATACGGGAAGAACTGCGTTTGGGAAGATCACCCATCGCTGCCATTCATGCGGGTTTTGACAGGGCCACCCTCACAATTCTGGACGCCAATGTCACCACCCTCATTGCCGCACTGGTTCTTTTCCAGTTCGGATCAGGGCCGGTAAAGGGCTTTGCCGTCACCCTCTGCCTCGGGGTGCTTTCCAGTATGTTCACAGCCCTTGTTATGGTGCGCCTTGTATTTGACATAATTTATGATGGTCAGAATAAAAAGGTGGCCCAACTCAGCATCTAGCGCCTGGCGGAAAGTCTTAAAGATTTTAAGATCCGGAACAGGAACATGCCTCCTGCGCTGGAAAAAAAGACTTTCCGTTTAATTTACCCAAGACAGGAGACGGCATTTCCATGCAGATCATCAAACCCGGAACCAATATCGATTTTATTGGCAAACGGAAAGCGGCCATGATTCTTTCCGCAGCCATGATCCTTTTCAGCATATTTTCCCTTATATTACACAAAGGCCCCAGATACGGCGTGGACTTTGCCGGTGGTACACAGATACTTGTTTCCTTTCAGGAAGCCGTGGATATGGGCCAGGTACACAGCACGCTGGATCAGATGGGACTTGGCAATGCAACGGTTCAGGAATCCAGAGAAGGCAGGAGCTATCTTCTCCAGATCCGTACCATCCAGACCTTTGATGCCGATTCCGGCATACTCATGGAGCTGCCCCGAAGACTCCATGAAACAACGGGACTGGGTGCAGAAATCCTGAGTATTGATATGGTCGGTCCCCAGATCAGCAAAGACCTCAGGTCCCAGGCACTGTATGCCCTTTTTTACGCCCTTCTTTTCATCACGGTATATATATCCGGGCGCTTTGAAATGAAGTGGATGCTCAGTGCGGCAGTGGCAGGTGTTTTTGTTTCCGTTGTCTATCTTTTTCCCCAGATCATGGAAAATCTATTCAGAATATCCCTGCCCATTCCCCTTCTGATTCTCACGGCCCTCATCCTCAGCTTCCTTGTATTCTGGAAGCTGGGACTGGCCTATGCTCTGGGAGCCGGTATTGCCCTGCTGCATGATGTCATCATCACCATAGGTCTTTTTTCCGTTCTGGATATTGAGTTCAACCTGCCCATTATCGCAGCCATTCTGACCATCATGGGCTACTCCCTCAACGATACCATCATCATCTTTGACAGAGTCCGGGAGAACCTTGCTTCCAGAGGAAAAAAAACCTTTGCTGCCATTTTAAACCAGAGCATCAATGAAACCCTGAGCCGTACCATCATCACCTCAGGTACAACACTCCTTGTGCTGATAACCCTCTTTATTCTTGGTGGAGGCATCATCCACGACTTTTCCAGAGCACTGCTGGTAGGGGTGGTTGTGGGTACCTACTCATCCATCTTTGTTGCCTGCCCCATCCTCTTGTTTCTGCACAAAAAACAGGGGATCTGATGATCCTTGCATAAAAGTCGTCGGGAATTTCCCCGGCGACTCCATTTTCAGGAGGTTTTCCATGCGTACCCGGCCAGAGTCCATAAGTTTCAGAACGCTGTGTACACTGATTCTGCCTGCAGCATTTCTCTGTGCCTGTGCCTCCACCAGACAACCGGATGCAACACAGACACGCATCAGCACCATGGAACAGCAGATCTCCCGCAATGAAGAAGTGATATCGGATCTTTCCCAGAGACTTTCTGTTATGCAGTTCATGGTGGACAGCCATGAAAGGATGCTGAGAAATCCTTCCGGCCCTTCTGCTGCTACAACTCCTGCGAGCTCTGCAATACAGCAGCCGGAAAAAACTAAAACAGGAGCATCTTCTCCGGCTCCTGCGTCTCATGTGTCATCTCCTGCTGAACAGATACAGGATCCTAACCGGCTTTACGAAAAAGCCTTTGCCACCATGCAGAACCGTGAATATGAAAAAGCTGCTGATCTTTTCCAGCAGCTTGCCACCCGCTTTCCGGATCACAGCCTTGCAGACAATGCCCTTTACTGGCTTGCGGAATGCCATTATGCCCGCAGGGATTACAGGCAAGCCATAACTGCCTTTGAAGAAGTTCCCAAACGCTATCCTCAGGGCGGTAAAGTTCCCGATGCCATGCTGAAAAATGCTTTTTCAAGGATTCAGATCGGAGACAAAGAAAATGCCCGTGAAATTCTCCGCCAGCTGATACGGGAGTACCCCTTTACCGATGCCGCTGCCAAGGCTGAAACCCGGCTGAAAAATCTTTTCTGATGAGAAATCAAGTACTGCCAGAGACAAACCATGGAATGTCATCCCTTCTTCCATGGCTGAAACTTCAGGCCACACCCGGCATCGGTGCCCTGCGCTTTGCCCGTCTCATGGAAAAATTCAAACATCCGGCAAAGGTGCTGAATACATCCGAAGAAACCCTTTCCGCCGTATCCGGCATTTCTTCCCGCATGGCTGCAGCCATAAAAAATACAGCCCGGATGTCCGATGAACCCTTTCTCCGGGAAATCCGCATGGCGGAAGAAACGGGAGTCCGAATACTGGGTCTTGGCATGGAGGGTTATCCGGAGCTGCTCTCAAAAATCCCTGATCCACCGCCTGTTCTTTATATCCGCGGACAGCTTCCGGCAGATGCCGTGGCTGTAGCCATCGTAGGTTCGCGGAATGCGACTCGCTACGGACGGGATCATGCCTTTAAAATTGCCTCGGAGCTGGCAGCATCGGGGATTGTTGTTGTAAGCGGACTTGCAAGGGGCATTGATGCGGCAGCCCATGAAGGTGCGCTGGCCTCAGGTGGTATCACCATTGCCGTTCTGGGCTCAGGACTCAATCAGATCTATCCCAGAGAACATCAGAGGCTGGCCCAAAGCATTGCATCCTCCGGGGCCGTAATATCCTCCTTTACCATGAACACTCTTCCCGATGCACCAAATTTTCCTGCGCGCAACCGTATCATCTCAGGGCTTTGCCTTGGTACCGCCGTCATGGAGGCAGCAGACCGGAGCGGCTCCCTCATCACTGCCCGACTGGCAGGGGAACAGGGCCGGGAGGTTTTTGCCCTTCCCGGCAATGTCCGCTCCATGAAAAGCGCCGGCACCCACAGACTCCTGCGGGAAGGAGCCTGTCTTATTGAAAATGCAAGGGATATTATGGATGAGCTGGGTATTAAAAAGGTCCATATTCCCGCCAGGGCCTGTGAAAAAAAAGAAAATCTTCTTGCAATGGATCAATCAGGCGTGCTTAAAGTGTTGGAAGCCGATCCCATTCACATCGATGAACTGGCACAGAGAACCGGGATGGCAGCAGGGCCCCTTTCCGCCCTTCTTTTTACCCTAGAACTCCAGGGGAAAATTCTGCAGTATCCTGGAAAATATTTCGCAAAATCATGAAGGATGCACCGTGAGTAAACCTCTTGTCATTGTCGAATCACCCACAAAAGTCAGAACCCTTAAAAAATATATCGGAGATACCTTCAATGTCACAGCCACTTCAGGCCATATCCGGGATCTGCCTCCAAAAGAAATAGGTATTGACATTGAAAACGGCTTTACGCCTCAGTACCAGAACATCAAGGGAAAACAGAACATCATTAAATCCCTGAAGGCGGCCGCAGAAAACGCCAGTGACATCTATCTGGCCCCTGACCCGGACCGTGAAGGGGAAGCCATTGCCTTTCATACGGCAGATATCCTGAAAAAAAAGGGACGGCGTTTTCATCGGGTTCTCTTCCATGAGCTGACGAAAAACGGCATTGAAGAAGCATTAAAAAATACCAGTGAACTGAATGTAAGCCGCTATGATGCCCAGCAGGCCCGCCGTATTCTGGATCGGCTTGTGGGATATCAGATATCACCTCTCTTATGGAAAAAAGTCCAGGGCGGACTTTCCGCAGGCCGGGTCCAGTCCGTTGCCGTACGCATCATCTGCGACCGTGAACGCCAGATTCAGATCTTTGAACCCAAAGAATACTGGAGTATCACAGCAGGCCTTGAGAGCACGGGAAATCCCCCGCCCTTTGAGGCGAAACTAAGCCGTAAAAACGATGAAAAACACACCATACCAGATGAATCAGCATCGCAAGCCATATTAAAGGATCTGGAAAAGGCCACCTTTACCGTGGAAAAGGTGGTGAAAAAAACCACAAAACGCAATCCACTGCCTCCCTTCACCACATCAAAGCTTCAGCAGGAAGCCATCCGTAAACTGCGCTTTTCTGCCCAAAAAACCATGATTGTGGCCCAGCAGCTTTATGAAGGTCTGGATCTCGGCCCCGGCGAACCCGTGGGCCTTATCACCTACATGCGTACGGACTCCACCCGCATAGCCAATGAAGCCGCCCATGAGGCCTTGGATTATGTCCGTTCTACCCTGGGAGAAAAATTTGCAGCCAAAGGACCAAGGGCCTTTGAAAACCGGAAAAAGGTGCAGGATGCCCATGAAGCCATCCGACCCACCTCCGTTGCTCACACCCCTGAAAGTATACGCCGTTTTCTGGATAAGGATCAGTTTACCCTCTATGAGCTGATCTGGAAACGCTTTGTGGCCTCACAGATGAGTGAAGCCCTTATCAACCAGGTCAGTGTCAGCATTGGTGCAGACATCTACACTTTTTCCGTATCCGGCTCCACCATAGCCTTTCCCGGCTTTATGCAATTATACACAGCGTCTGAGGAAGCAGGGGAAAAGGAAGAAAAAAAACAGAACCTCCCGGACCTCAAGGAGGGGGAAAAACTTGACTGCAGGTCACTGATCCCCAAGCAGCATTTCACCCAGCCGCCGCCCCGCTTTTCAGAAGCTTCCCTTGTGAAGGAACTGGAAGAAAACGGAATCGGCCGCCCCAGTACCTATGCCACCATCCTTTCCACCATCCGCAACAAAGGCTATGTGGAAATGGTAAACCGCTACTTTAAACCCAGTGAACTGGGCTTTATCGTCAACGATCTGCTGGTGGAGAATTTCCCGGAAGTTCTGGATGTGGATTTCACAGCAAAACTGGAAAATGACCTCGACCGCATCGAAGGTGCAGAAGTGGCAACACTTCAACTGCTGCAGGACTTTTACATCCCCTTCAGCGAAAAACTGGAAGCTGCCAAAAACGGCATGCAGAGCATAAAGGGTGTTGGGATTCCCACGGATATGGAATGTCCTGAATGCAAAAAGGGCAAGCTCCATGTCAAGGTAGGAAAAAACGGTCCTTTCATTGCCTGCAGTGCCTATCCTGACTGTCATTTTTCCAGAAATTATGAGCGCAATGATAAGGGCGAAATCCAGCTGGTTGAATTTGAGGCGGATATAGCCGAAGGACAGGTCTGTGACAAATGCCAGCGCCCCATGGTGGTGAAACAGGGCCGTTTCGGAACCTTTCTGGCCTGCAGCGGCTACCCCGAATGTAAGAATACCAGCAGCATCAATGCAGGCCAGCCCCAGGGCGGCGGAGAAGGAACCGGAGTTTCATGCCCCGAAGATGGCTGCGGTGGTGAGCTGGTGGAAAGAAAATCCCGAAGGGGCAAAGTCTTCTACGGATGCAAAAAATATCCTGACTGCACCTTTGCCATATGGGATAAACCAGTAGCCGAAAAATGCCCGGACTGCGGTCACCCTTATCTTGTGGAAAAAACCACCAAGAAACAGGGAACCCATCTGCGATGCCCCGCTGAAGGCTGCAGCTTCACCCGCAGTCTGGACGAGGCCCAATAAAATAGCTTCTAACCAGACAAAAAGGCCTGCAGGCATAAGCTGCGGGCCTTTTTACAAAAGCTTTTTTTATCTTCAACCCCTGATTTACTCGCCGTAAAGCCCCATCATGGATACCTTATTATAACCGGCAGGAATTTCAAAAACACTTGCGGGGATTGACTTTTTTTCAATGGAGAGAATAAGGTTCGTGGCAATGGCTTCTCCGTCTTCAAACTCAATGCTTCGAACTGGAAAACCCCTTTTCTCCATTTCCTTCCAGTCCTTTTCTTCGTCTTTAGACATTTTATCCAAGGCTTCAAAATCTTTTTTTGTCACACCAAGGGTGGCAAGGGGGACCGTACAGATTTCCTCAACTTTTTCTCCATTACGCATCCCGTGATATATGGTGCAATTCCATTTCCCCACCTTGTCCTGTCCTTTTTTAACATATTTCAAAGGAGTATCATCTTCCCCGTCAAGCCCCATGAATTCACGGTACTGTGCCTTTTCCTCTTCACTCATATTTTTAAGCTGTTCTTCCATCATGGACCGGGCAGAAGCTTCATATTCCATGGCCTGCTCTTCCATACGCCGCATTTCAGCCATGGACATTTCAGCATAAACTTTTTTATCCGGACGTATAATCCACATAACATCCTTATCCATACGTCCTATACTGGCAAAGCCTATGCCTTCCACCTTGTTTTCAGAACGAACCTTATCCTTTGAAAGATAAGTAACAAATCTCTGCTTTTCCCCTGATTCATGGTCTTCATACACATGGGTCATGGTCAGATCCGCAAAAACAATGGAAGTGATCCCCATAAAGATCAACATTAAAAAGATTTTTTTCATAGGATTCTCCTTTGGGTAATATGCATGAAATAAAAAAACGCTGTTTCGCAACAAGGCCAGACAAATTAAAAGCAGAATGAGTATTCTGCCTGTTCTTACGTCAGTTTATGAAAAAATTCAAAATATTTTATGGGGATTTAAAATCCCTGCGGGATCAAAGGCTTTTTTAAGACGCAGCATCAATGCCTTTTCCTCAGGACCGATCTCCATATCAAAATAAGCCTGCTTGGAAAGCCCTACACCATGTTCTCCGGAAAGGGTCCCTCCCAAGGCCAGGGTAAAGCGGAACAGCTCCTCCACCGCCCAGTGGGCACGGCGCAGGGCCGATGCATCCTTTTTATCCAGCATGATATTAAAATGAATATTCCCGTCTCCGGCATGTCCGAAACTGACCATCATCAGCCGGGTTTTTTCTTTTAGCTCCCGGATTTTTTCCACAACATCGGGTATTTTGGAACGGGGCACCACAATGTCTTCATTGATCTTATGGGGACCATAGCGAAAAAGGGCAGGAGAAATGGCCTTTCTCGCTGCCCACAGGCGTGCAGCCTCGTCTTCGGAAGCCGCCACCTTCACCTCTCTGGCCCCCATAGACTGACAGAGCAGAGCCACATCCTCTGCCATGGCAATGGCTTCCGCCTTTCTCCCATCCACCTCTATAATCAGCATGGCCCCTGCATCCACGGGCAGCTCTCCGGGCATACGGGTTTCGGCACAGACTATGGCCGCCTGATCCATATATTCAATGGTTCTGGGTATCAGACCCCGACGGATAATTTCAGAGACGGTTTCTGCCGCTCGGGCCATCTCGTCAAAAACCACAGTAAGGGTTTTAACGGACTCCGGCAGTGGAAGCAGCTTAAGGTTCATGGAGGTAATAACGGCAAGGGTGCCTTCGGAACCAACAATCAGTCGGGTGAGATCATAGCCCACAACCCCCTTGGCAGTCTGCACGCCGGTACGGATAAGCTCCCCTGTGGGCAGCACCGCCTCAAGGCCCAGCACATAGTCACGGGTTACACCATACTTAACTGCCCTGGGACCTCCGGCGCATTCTGCGAGATTCCCGCCTAAGGTACAAAATGCTGAACTGGCTGGATCGGGAGGATAAAAAAGACCCTTTGCCTCCACAGCCCTGTGAAAATCTCCTGTGATCACCCCCGGCTCTGCCCTGGCCACAAGATTATCCATATCGACAGATAAGATACGGTTCATACCGGACATAACAAGCACCACACCGCCATCTACAGGCACAGACCCGCCCGTTGTGCCGGAACCGCCACCCCTTGGTGTTACGGGAATGCCATGGCGGGTTGCCACAGCCATCAGAGCTGCAATCTGCTCAGCATTTTCTGCCCGCACCACAGCATCGGGCAGCACTTTGCGGGAGCTGGTATCATAACTGTAGAGAAAGCGATCCGCTTCGGAATCAAAAAAAGCTTTTTCACCCACAGCCCTGCGAAGACTTTCCCGCACCTGCCGCCCCAGTTTCCTTTCACCCACAAAAGACTCCTTCCCGATTAATCATAACAAAAAAAACGGAACACTACCTTCTATATAAGGTATCATTCCGTTTATCTACCTGCTTTATGAAAAAAAACTAAACCCTACAAATCCCCGGATTCAATTTTTTTCTGCAGAACCTCGCACTGCCTTCCCACAGCTGTTTTTTCCCGAATTCCCTTTTCAACGGCATTGATGGCATGGATGGCAGTGGCATGATAACGGTTAAAGCTGCGGCCTATGGCCTGTATGGACTGATCCGTATACTTGCGGGAAAGGTAAATACCCATCTGACGGCTACGAACAAAATTCTGTTTACGGGATTTGGATACAATATCTTCGGGAGAAACACCGAACTCTTTGCATACCATAAGTTTGATACCCTCAACGGTTATCTGGCGCTTGCGGCAGACAATATTTTTTACAACACTCTCTGCCAGCTCAATGTCCATGGGCGTTCCCAGAAGGGAGTGTTTTGCTGTGACACCTATCAGTCCGGATTCCAGCTGACGGACATTGTCTTCCAGCTCCCCTGCCAGAAACTCCATAACCCGCATGGGCATGTCCACAGAATTCTCACGGCACCTTGACTTTAAAATCCGAAGCCTTGTCTGAAAATCCGGCTTTTCAATGGGGGATACAAGGCCCGATGAAAGCCTTGAGCGGAGCTGATCATTGAGCTTGGGAATATCTGCAGGAAGGGCAGCTCCTGAAAAAATAATTTTTTTATCCGCCTCAAAAAGATAATCCAGGGTCATGGCCAGTTCCTGCTGGGTTCTGTCCTTACCCGTAAGAAAATGAACATCCTCCATCAGAAGAACATCACACTGAGTTCTGTACTTTTCCTTGAAGGTATCCATACCACCTGAACGAAGGGCCCCCACCATCTCATTGGTAAAATCCTCGGCAGTCACATAATAGATGCGTTCTCCCGGTGATTTATGCAGAATATGATGCCCCACAGCCTGGGAAAGATGGCTTTTACCCATGCCCGTATGGGAAGAAAGAAAAAGTGTTTTAAGGGAGCCGCCTTTTTTGGCCGCCAGGGAGAGGGCCGCCGAATAGGCAAAATCACTGTTCTGGCCCACCACAAAACGGTCAAAGGTGTAATCCTTCCTGAGCATCCGTCCACTGAGCAGGCGGGTAGCTACCTGGGGCAGCTCCATCTGTCTTTCCCTAGCAAACACCGAAGGTTTCGGCGTTCTGGTACGGGCAACTGGCGTTACAGTGGATTGTTTTTCTGAAACAGCAAAACGGATATCAAGGGGATGACCCGTCTGCTTTTCTATTTCACTGCGGATAAGGCTGCCGTAGTGTTCCTGTATCCGTTTCTGGGAAAAGGCATTGGCGCAGGTCAGCTCCACCTGGTTGTCCTGACAGCCACCAAGGCCGATGGGCTCTATCCACATGCGGTAACTGTGTGCCGGCACATGGTTTTTAATACCTGATTTGATCGTATCCCAGAGATTCGCATCCATAAAAAGCTATTCCTGCTTTCCCGTTTTTTAAACTTAAAATATATATTTTTTTGAACAAAGATTTCCTTATCCGTCACTGGTATTTTTTCAGCGACAGAGTCACAAACACAGGAAATTCAAAAAAGCCTGAATGTAAAATATGAAAACAACAGCCGACAGCCTCAAAAAACCTTAATTCGAAAATTTTGGACTGTGGTCCTTGAAAAGTCAGACTGTAGATAAAGCACCTGCCCTTTTCCGTCAAACCCGGCTCAGGAGTACTGCAGGCTTTTTGGGCGGATCAGAGACTAAAATACAAGGCCTTTAATTTAAAGGGTTTTTCCCGTACAATAAGCCAATCTCCTCAAAATCACAGCCTTTTCAAAAATCGGCTTCTTTTTATAAGAATTTTAAGAGGATTCCTTATGTCCGGAAAAAAATACAAAATACCTTTTCTCTGATTTTCACGCTTTTACTTCGATTTTCTCTTATTTGTTTTTTTATGAACAGTCAAATCCTTGTTTATGCGCCCCTTTTTATCATAAAACCAATAACGGTAAGGAGACCACGATCTGAAAAAAATGATGGACTGTCCCTGTATAAAAACATATAAAAAACTGTCTACAACCTAAATAAAACGCTAAAAATAAAGTAAAAAACCACATCGACACCGGCAGAATACAGAAAATCGTTTTGGGATGCCGGGAGGAGACACCCGTTAGGCATGCCTAAACTTTTTTAATAATATACCAGCTTTTCATATCTGATTATTTCCAGTTTTTAGGATTCAGGGCAGAAAATTCATTTTTTACATAGCTGTCAGACCCTTAAAAGAAAACCTGCCTGCAGAGGGGAAGGTATGGCCACAACATCAATCTTCAAACAATATTTCTGCACCCATCAAAGGAAGCAGGCGAGTTAAAACTTCTTTCATAAGGCCATCCTCAGCCCTTGTAATTTTCTTTACGCTCCGGTCTTTCCAGGACAATGTCTGAATCAGACTGCAAGCCACAACGGAAGGCTTTTCCAGATTTTTTACAAAAACTTCCGTAAGACCACCACGGATACTGGTGCTTACAGGGCAGCATATCAAAAGGCCTGTCTGCTGATTGTAGTCTTTGTCTGATAAGACCAGAGCAGGTCTGTATTTTCCAATTTCACGTCCTTTAACCGGATCAAAATCCAGCCAGACAATATCACCTCGCTGGGGAATATATTGTACCATTTAGCAACCCATCTCCTTTTCTGATACTGCTGCCAGTTCATCTGCATGTGCTGTGTGGGCATCCAGTCCCTTCAAAAGAACCTTCTCGCTGAATGGAAAAGGTTTTTGGGACCCTTTGACAGGCTCAAGAATAATTCTGCCTCCATCTTCTTTCATGTCAATTTCTGATCCCTCCCTGAGGTTCAGTTGACGGATTAAAGAAGCAGGGATGATGCTGCCTAAGCTGTTCCCGATTTTTCTTACCTGAGTGCGCATAAATCACCTTCCTTCATCAATAAATGTATCAATATGTAGCAACATTATTATTACATACATCCGGGTTGTCAATAAAAGAAAATTCCTTTATCTTATGAAAATATAACCATGAAAATCCCACTGAATGCACCTCCATTAAGCAATTTTTCCCCGATGAAAGGAAAACCCCATGCTTGAAGCCATAGCCATCAAACTTGTTTCCGTATTTGCAGGTTTTCTCTTTGAGCAGGCCCTTATGGCAGGGGACAAAATACAGATTGAAGGTGCCCCTGCCTGGTATTATGAAGAAAAAAATCCCGGTTACCTCTATGTCTTTACCTACAGAGATGGAGGTCTTGAAATGCTGGAGCCGCTGCAAGGGGATCTTTGCGTAAAGATGGAAGAAAGGATTCAGGAAATTGTTGACAATGTTGTTTATAAAAACTTCAGGCACTTAAGTGATCCTGCGGAAAAAGAACTGGTCCGTCAGTTCCGCCATGACAGGGACCTGAATCTTTTTGTCAAAAGCCATATACGCATAGACCGCATCACCCAGGAAGACGAAAGGGATGCGGGATTCATACGTCAGGCCAGAAAGGCAAGGGTTTTCGGAGCCGCCATTCTGCCCAAAAAAGCCCTGCTGGAATACCAGACAGAAAGGGTGAACCGCTTGCAGCAGAGTATTTCAAAGGAGAGGGCAAGGAAGGGCTTTGAGGCCCTGGACAGGGCCTTTGAAGATGATGAAATGGATGATGTGGCAAGGGAACTTGAGGCCCTTTCCCCCTGAGGAAAACAAAGCCTCCTTCAACTAATACAGATCCTGTCCCTGCCCTCTTCCTTGGCCCTGTAAAGGGCCTGATCCGCAGCCTGCAGAACCTCTTCCGGAGAGCTGCCTAAAGAAGAGCAGGCAATGCCGATGCTGCAGGTAACATTAAAAACTTCTTCCTTTGCATGGAATTCAATGGTTTTTAAATTCTTGCGTATTTCTTCCATTAGTATTTCGGCCTTTTCCGGGGTGCATCCGGGAAGAACGGCCATGAACTCTTCGCCACCATAACGTCCTATGCTGTCACTGCGCCTCAGCCGCCGTGTAAGCAGATGGGCAAGGGCTTTGATGACCCTGTCTCCGGTAGCGTGCCCCCAGGTGTCATTCACCCTTTTAAAATGATCCAGATCCAGCATGACCACACAGAGGGTGGAACCGTCCCGGTTGCTGCGACTCATTTCCACTTCCAGAGCTTCCTTGATGCGAATATGCTTTAAAAGCCCCGTCAGGCTGTCCTTTGCCATCAGCTCCGAAAGGCGGCGGGCACGGGACACATGGGCGGAAACCGAGGCCACAAGATAGGCATCATCCACAGGTTTGGTGATAAAATCATCTCCGCCGCTGTTCAAGGCCCGTATCTGCTCCTCCATCTTGCTTTCTGCGGAAAGGTAGAGAATGGGAATACCCACCCACTCCTCCTCCATACGGATGATTCCGGCAAGCTCCGTTCCCGAGCAATCCTCCATATGAACATCCATCAGTATCAGCTCCGGCCTGAAGGTGGAAAGCATATCCAGTGCCCTGGCCGCATCTTCTTCTCTGTGAACCTCCATGCCCGCCGCCCGCAGCACAAGGCAGAAATGCTCCGCCACCATGGGTTCGTCATCCACAATCAGCACACGGTAGGGTGCCATTTCCCTTCTGCCTATGAGCTGTTCCAGCCGGTCCACAACCTTTGGTACATCTAAAGGCCGAATGAAAAAACCCTGCCCTCCGGCTCTGGCCACGGCAAGGCGGGTGGAAAAATCCAGGCTGTCCGAAAGTACAAGGAGTGGAGGCAGCTCCGGAAAAAGATCCTTTATTTCTTCTGCCAGCGTAGTGACTGAAAAAGGATTCTCACTGGACGAAAGGGAAAGAAGTATGGCCTGGGGAGCCTTATGGGGAAAAAGGGATGCTGCGGAGGAAAGCCTGCTGCAATGCCTTGGGATATAGCCGAAATAACGAAGGGCAAGCACAAGCTCCCGGCCCCTTTTGTCATCAGGGTCAATAATGAGAAGCCTCGGCTCTTCAACATCCAAATCTCCGGCACTCCCAAAAGACTTCTCCGGTACCATAGAAGATGCAGATTCCCCTTTGTCTGGTAAAGATTCCGGAACATGCAGCGCCATAATGGCCGCCAGTATTTCGGAAACAGGCACCTCTTTTCCCAAAGCCGCGCGTTCCCTTATACCCTTCATCTGAATTTCAAGGGTTCTGGCCTTTTTACCCAGCTCCGGCATACCAAAAATACCGGCTCCGCCTGCAATCTTATGCAGCTCTTGACGCAGGGTTTCCAGAGCAGGAAGGGGGTCCAGACTTTTTTCAAGATTTTTAAGCAGCTTTACCATTTCACTCAGCTGATGCTCAAGCTTTTCCCTGTAACCCTCCCGCAGAAGCTCCATCTGGCTTTCAAAAAGCTTTTGATCTTCTTTAGCTGTCATGGCAGATTCTCCCAGATTCCTTTCAATTGGTCCGCAAGGGTCATGGGGTCAAAGGGCTTGGCAATAACACTGACAGCCCCCAGTTCTTTATACCGGGCCACCTCATGGGTCTGCACCTTGGCCGTCATAAAAACGGCTGGAACATCCTTAAGACTCTCCTGCTCCCGCAGCCGGATCAGGGTTGCAGGCCCGTCAAGGCCGGGCATCATGACATCCAGAAGAATCAGCTGGGGTGAAAAGGCGGCCATCTTGTCCACAGCCTCATGCCCTGAGGAAAAAACAGCCACGGAAAACCCGCCCACCAGCTCCAGGGCCATTTTTGCAACTTCCTGAATATCCGTTTCATCTTCAACATAGGCAATGCGTTTCAGTGTACTCACAGATCCTCCCCTGATTCCTTTGCCACCGGCAGATAAAAATAAAAGGTGGCTCCCTTTCCCTCTTCGGAGAGAAAACCGATTTCGCCCCCCATATGTGACATGATTTCACGGCTGATGGCAAGACCAAGGCCAGTTCCACCTTTTTGCCTCTGGTCCGTTCCATCGGCCTGGGAGAATTTTTCAAAAACCCTGTCCTTAAAATCTTCAGATATACCGGGACCCTCATCCTGTACATAAATCCTTACCCGTGCCCCTTCCACAGAAACCCCCACCTTTACAGAAGACTCTGCCGGAGAAAATTTGGCTGCATTGGAAAGGAGATTGGCCAGCACCTGCTGGAAGCGAAGGGTATCTGCCAGCACAAGTAAACCCTCATCCACCTGAAAGTCCAGAACAAAGTCTACCCCATAATTGTCAGCATAAGCCTGATTCTCTTCCATGGACCTTAAGACAAGGGGAAGAAGGGGCTGCTTCTTCATATTAAAATGCATTTCTCCGGCAATGAGCTTTTCCATATCCAGAAGATCATTGATGATAATTGTCAAACGATCCGTATTTCTGTAGGCAATCATTAAGAGGTGCTGTATTTTTTCAGATACAGGTCCCAGCGCTCCTCCGGTCACAAGGCCAAGGCCTCCCCTTATGGAAGTCAGAGGGGTACGCAGCTCATGGCTGACCGTGGACACAAAGGCATCCTTCATGTTTTCCACACGCTTTCTTTCGGTGATATCCCGCACAATGCCTATAAAAAGGGTATGATTCTCCCTTTCCAGCCGGGATACGGCAAGCTCCAAGGGAAAAACATCTCCGTTTTTCCGTCTTCCTGAAACCTCCCGGCCAATGCCAATCACCCGTGGAATTCCCGTTTCCCTGTAACGGGCAAGATAACCATCATGTTCACTGTGGTAGGGTTCCGGCATGAGCATACGGATATTTTTTCCCACCACCTCAAAGCTTTCATAGCCAAATATTCTGCTGGCCGCATGATTAAAGGAAGCCACGGTTCCAACGGGATCTATGGTGATGATGCCATCCAGCACATTGTCCAGAATGGCCTGCAAATGACGGGAATTTTGCTTCTGGACAGTTTCCGCTTCTTTACGCTCACGCACTTCACGGGCAAGATCCTTCATGGAGCGGCGAAGGGAGGTGTCCATATGGAGAAAAGTCACCATGAGTTCCCGGATTTCCTTTGGTGTCCTCTTGAATGATATGGCTTTGGGATCCAGCCCAACGGCAAGGCGCTGGGCTGCGGTATGGAGCTGAAGAATGGGGCTGGCCACCCTTTCTATAATGGCAAGGGCCGATATAAAAGCGGCAAAAAGGATCAGACAAAGGAAAAGAAGGGTTTTCTTTCTGGCTTCCCGGATTTCCCCCATGAAATCCCTTTCGGGAATAACCACAAAGATCAGCCAGTCTATACCCCATTCATCCTGAAGGGGGGTCAGCGAAACCAGATACTTTTCGTTCCCAACCCTTACTTCAGCTTTTTTAAGATCATAGTTTACAAAACCGTCTTCTTTTTTTGACAGAAAAACTTCTGCCACACTGCGGGTAATGGCGCAGGAACTCTTAAAGGCAGAAACCCTCACAGCCAAACAGCTTTCTTCCAGCGTGCAATCTCTTTCATGGTGGGAGCTTGCCACCATAAAACCGCTTCGCTCCATGATAAAGGCATGGCCGTTTTCAGCAATTTTTAAATTTTTGAGAAATACATGGATATGGAAAAGAAAAATATCCACAGAAGTCACACCCAGCAGCTCTCCTTTTTCATCCCAAACGGGTCTGCTGGCGGAAATGGCCATTTTATCCGTGTTAAAAAGAAAATAGATATCACTCCACACGGGTCTTTGCTTTTCCAAAGCCTTTGTGTACCAGGGCCGCACCCTGCTGTCGAATCCGGGAAGGTGCAAAAGCACTTCCCCCCGTTGATTCGCTTTTGTAACGGCCACCTTAGAAAAAAATCCTGCCTCAAAATTATCCGTTCCAATAAAATAAAGAGAATCACTTGCATGCTCCCTGCCAGAATTGGCAAGGCCTCCTCTGGTGTTACCAAAATAAATGCTGCTGATCTCGGGATTTTCCCGGATCTGCCCCAGAAAATGATTCTCCAGTGCTTCCTGATCCTCCGGATTCAGAATCCCCTTTGTCATGAAACGGGCATTGGCGGCATTGATCCTCTGGGGATGATCCAGAAGGTGCTCCAGATGATCTGCAATCCTTGAGGATATTTCTGCCTGCAGACTGTCCACAGCCCCATGGATAACTTTTGATGCCGTAAAATGATAAAGGGGCCATGAGCCAGCCACGGCAAGGAAGGTCAGAAAAAGAATGGGAACCATAAAGGTTGCCCTAAGGGAAAAGCCCTCACTTTTCATGGGGTTGCCTCCCCCTGAGCCAGAATATTTTTCAGGGTTTCAAGAATAATGTCATTGGGAACTTTTCCCTTGGTAAGGGCCCCATGAACCCTTGCCATATCAGCATGACTAAGCTCCGAAGAGGAAAGCACAAGAACGGGCGGAGGAGGCATCAGGGCATGTATGGCAGGCAAAAGCTCCCAGCCAGAGCCATCGGGAAGACCGATATCCAGAATCACAAGGTCATAGTGGTACTGATCCAGTTTTAAGAAAGCCTCCCCGAGACTTCCGGCAAGATCAAAACGGGCCAGATCCCCACCAATGGCCGCCAGAATTTCTCCAAGATCCTCATCGTCCTCCACATGGAGTATGTAAGGTTTTTCACCCTTTGATTTTTTAAGCATTTTTCTGATGGTATCCAGCAAATTATGCGGTTCAATGGGTTTTTCCAGCCAGTCTATTGCATTGAAAGCCCCCTTAACAGCAAGGCGCCCTTCCTCAACTAAGGCAGAAACTACAATTATGGGCAGATCCTTTGTTTCAGCACGGGACCTGAGATTTTTTATGAGATCCACACCGTTGCCATCGGGCAGTATTAAGTCAAGGCAAATGGCCGTATATTTTACTCTGTCTATTTTTTCCAGGGCCTCGCCAATATCCACAGCAACATCCGCTCCAAAACCGCCGCAGGTCAAAAGAGCCTGCAGCATCAGGGCAGTATCCGGGTCATCTTCCACCACAAGAACCTGCTGCGCCAATGGACCTGCTCCAGCCACAGCCCCCTCTGAAGCAGTAAAAACGGCCTGAGGGGATAAAAAATCCGGTAAGTCTGACAGCATGCAATCCATGGTATTGATTTCACCATGGGCAAGGGGCAGGTCAAGATAGAAAAAGCTTCCCCTTCCTTCTTCAGAAACAAAATCAATGCAACCACCCATTTTTTCCACAAGGGCTTTAGTGATGGCAAGGCCAAGGCCTGTTCCGTCCTTGCTGCGGTTATCCGTTGCCTCTGACTGGGTGAATTTTTCAAAGATACGAAGCCTGAAATCATCGGAGATCCCCGGCCCCTGATCCTGCACACCTATGCGCACCCTTTTATCATCGGGAAAATGCATACGCACACAGACCATTCCACCTTCCGGGGAAAACTTGGCTGCATTGGATAAAAGATTGGCCAGAACCTGTATGAAACGCTGGGCGTCCACATTTACCCTGACCGAAGGCAAAGGTTTCTCCAGAACATAAGAAACCTTATATTTTTCCGCATACACCTGATTTTCCTGTACGGCCCTCTTCACAAGGCTTGTAATATCCTGAATCTGAAAGTCAAAACGCATTTTATCCGTGCTGAGCTTTTCCATATCCAGCAGATCATTTATGAGCATGGAAAGCCTGCGGCAGTTATTGCTGGCAATTTCCAGCATGGGCATTGATTTTTCCGGCATCTCTCCCATGGCACCCCCCATAATTAACCCAAGGGCACCACTGATGGCCGTAAGGGGTGTTCTCAGCTCATGGCTCACCGTAGAAACAAATTCATTTTTTATCCTTATATTCTGCTTAAGCTCCGTAATATCCCTGACATTGGCCATGATGCAGGTATCCGGCCCCTTATGCACCAGCGTTGCACTGACCATGGTATGAATGCTGTGGCCTTCGGCATGGAGCAGAGTATACTCCCTTGCCCTGCGGTCGGGATTTTCCGTGATACCGGAAAAGGCTTTTTTCAGATCTTCTCCGTCTGTCTCCAAAAGAGCCAAAAGGGACTGGCCTTCAAGATCCTGAAGACCGAAGCCCAATATTTCCGAAAGCCTCGGATTGGCTTCCATGATGGTGAGATTGTCCCTGTCCAAAAGCACAATACCATCGGAAGACTGGAGAAACTGACTTTTTAGAAAATCCCTTTCTTCCCGCAGAACCTTTTCCTGATCTTCCCGCATTTCATGGAGACGGTTGAAAGCACGGCAGATTTTTTCAATTTCATTGACGGAAACAGATTCTAAGGGTTGGACAGGGATTTTTCCCGTGGCCATGGCATTGATGGTTTCCGCCAGCTCCTGCAAAGGAAAAAGCTCCCGGCGCAGCAGAAAAACAATGACAAGGGAAGTGGCTGCCATGAGACAGATAATGAAAAAAGAAATATTTATGATTAAAGACGCTCCTGCCCCCCTTACCATGGCAGCGGGAAGCACATGGATTACCTCCCAGCCCATTTTTTCAAGGACAGCGGAGCTGTATACCACCTCTTTTCCCTGAAGATCCCTTGACCTTCCCGAAGGCTTGCCGGACAGCACGGCATCCAGCACAGTAGGAAAATTCTTTTCTGGCACAGGCTGCATGGCAAGACTGAAATCCGAAGCCGTCACAAGCATACCCAGCAGAGGATCAAGTACAAATATCCGTCCCTGATGCCCAAGGGTTTCTTCACTGATTTCCTTAAAAAGATTATCCTCTGCCAGAAGGGTATTACCGAAAAGAAAGCCGATGACACGGCCTGAATCGGACAGGACGGGAACGGTAATGGTACTTAAGGGAACCCCTGTGGCCCTTCCCATATAGGGCCTTGTAAAAACAACTTCTTTTGTTTTCGTTGCAGTGATCACATGGGGCCTGTCCGGGTAGGCGGTGCCAATACGTCCCTGCACAAAGATGGTTTCTGCTATGGCTACGGCCCCTTCATCGGCCACCAGAATGCCACCGTTGAAATATTCCAGCAGCCGAACCCTTGTGGAAAGAAGCTTTTCAATTTTTTCAACTTCCAAAAGCTTTTCCCCGTCATGGATGAAACTGGCAAAGCCCTGAAGGGTCTGACTCCGGGCCTCCAGCTCGTTTTCCATACGTTTCACCAGCATATCCACCAGCTCCTGCTGATGACCCACCACCGTTCTTTCTGCCTCCACAAAAAGCAGCCTTGAAATGAGAAGGGTAAGAAGAAGAATACTTATAAAAAGACAGCCCGTTGTAATCAGTACAATCCGCCGGGTAAGCCCTCTGGTGAAATGCTGTCTGAATATGGAAAACATCATGGCCCCTGCCCCGTAAATTTTGAAGTTGCACCATTATATATAAAAGAGATGAAAGGATATCATAAATCAGGATGCAGCGGAATGAAAGAATCATATGCTGAAAGCCCTTAAGGCCTGCTCCTGCGAATGTATTCTGCGCCCCCTGCTTTGTAAGGGCACCTTTACGGGTGCCCGACGACAAGTGTAAAATCTGGTCTTTTAATTTCTACGGTTTAAAGTTTCTATGGCTGAAAGATAGTGATAATCAGAATAGTTTTTACGGCCCTGTGCTGCAAGAGCATCCTTTAGAGGTAGCCGACTGACAAGCAAAAAGACTGCCTTGCCTTCAAATGGCAAAGCATGGCAGTATGGCAGGGTTTTTTTCAAGTTTCAGCACTAGCTCCCAATCATACAAACAAAAAAGCCCGGAAGCCATGACATCCTTTATGCCCATTGCCATAATCGCCCAGAGCTGTACCTTTCCCGACTCACCGGATATTGCCACCTTCGGCCGTAATATTCTTAAGGGTCATGTGGCCATCAGAAAAATTCCCGAAGAACGCTGGCCGGATCAGGCCAGCTTTTTTTCGGAAAGCCATCTTGCCGACAAAACCATCAGCACCATGGCGGCACTGGCTCCCCTTCCCGAAACCCTGCCCCCCTTTGTTGAAAGCACCATCGGCAAGGAATGGTTTTCCGACCCCCTGCCATGGATTCTTGCCCACAACACCGCAAGGCTTCTACAGGACTGCGGGGTGACAGAAGATCTTAAAAGACGCACGGGACTGATTACGGGCCTTCTCGGACTTCCCACGGACAGCATCACCCGGCTTGCCCGCACATCCTTTGGGCAACAGCCATCATTTAGGGACAATGGGACAAAGGCAGGCTTCGGGGTGACGGGCAGCCCTGCCCTTCTTACGGCCCGTGCCGCAAATCTTGGCGGGCCTGTCTTTACTTTGGATGCGGCCTGCGCCTCTTCCCTTGTGGCACTCCGTCTGGCCTGTGATATCTTAGGGGAAAAACGCGCGGACCTCATGCTGGCCGGAGGCATTTCCAGAGCAGACATTTCCTTTCTTCAGATCGGCTTCACCCAGCTCAAAGCCCTTTCTCCTTCGGGATACTGCCGCCCCTTTGATGAAAGGGCCGATGGCCTTGTGGTGGGGGAAGGCTGCGGACTCTTTGCCTTAAAACGACTGGAAGATGCCCTAAAACATCAGGACCCCATCATAGGCGTCATCCGGGGTATTGGCCTGTCCAACGACATCGGCGGCAATGTGCTGGCCCCCAGATCCGAAGGACAGATCCGGGCCATGACACAGGCCCTGTCCATGGCGGGCATGGGGCCTCAGGATCTGGATGCCGTGGAATGCCACGGCACCGGCACACCCACGGGTGATCCCGTGGAAATTCTCAGCCTTAAAGAAATTTTCAGCAAGAACAGAAAACAGGGACCAGTCCTGGCCTCGGTCAAGTCCATGACCGGGCATCTGCTGACGGCCGCCGGAGCCGCAGGGCTCAGCCGCATGTTGATCTGCCTTGAAAAAGGCACTCTTCCCATCACCCCATCATTTAATAAGGCAGCCCATGGAAGCCCCCTTGAAAAAAGCTCCTTTTGCATCCTCAACTCGGCTGAGCCATGGGAGAAAAAAGGCGTAAAGCCCAGAGCCTTCGGAGTCAATGCCTTTGGATTTGGGGGTATCAATGCCCACATGATAGTGGAAGAAATGCCACCGGCACCGGAACCCGGACCCTTTATCCCTTCCTCACGCAGGAAAAGCTCCCTTGTCATCGTGGGTGCAGCACGCTACGACAAAAAAGAAGCTCCCATTCCCCCCGGCCTCTTCCCCATCCCCCCTAAAGAAAGCGAAGCCATGCTGGCCGATCACAGGGCCCTGCTCCTCTGCGTAAAAAAAGCCCTGCGGGATCTGGACTGGGACAAAAGCACACGGGCAGCCACGGGCCTTGGGGTGCTGGTTGATTTTGATCCTGCGGCAACGGACTTCAGCCTGAGATGGGCCTTTCCCAAAGATAAACAAGCCCTTGCCCTTCCCCCTCTGGATGCGGACCACGTTACAGGCTCCCTCACCAGCATGGCGGCCAGCCGGGTGGCCAAGATTTTCGGGCTGGGCGGCCCCTGCATCACCCTCTCCGGCGATGGAAAAGCCACCATAGAAGCCCTGCACATGGCGGAGCAAAGCCTTGAAACAGGGGAAAGCAAGGCCTTTATCCTTGCCGCCTCGGATATGCGCAGCCATTACCTGTCTCCCCTTTGCCGGGGCCTTGAAGGCATGGCAGATGCGCCCTTCTCCGGTGCCATCTGCCTCATTCTCCGCAGAAAAGAAGATGCCATTCAATGCGGTGAAACCATCCTTGGAGATATCTCTCCGGAAAAATGGGAAAAAGAGTTGGAAAAGGCTACGGGAAAAAAGCCTTGGGAAACATCCGGCCAAGGCCTGCTCCGAATGGCAGAAGAAAGCCTTTCTTCCCCTATCCCCCGGCAGGAAACAAAGCAGGCATCACCCAATGCTCCGAAAAGTCCAGCAGCAGCTCCATCCCCTCCCGTACAGGTTTATCCTTTATGCGCAGATTCAAAAGAAGAACTGATCCGGGCCTGCCGCCTTCTCCGTGAAGAAGTGAAAAACCTTCCCCTTCTGCCCGAGGCTTCAAGTCTTGCAGCCTGTCGGTCATCGGAAGGAGAGTTCAGGGCGGCCCTTCTGGCCTGTGATGTAAAACGGATTGGCTCCTGGTGTGCCATCCTTGAAGATGCCATCGCCGAAGACCGGACCCTCCTGCCTGCTGGCCGGGAAGGAGCCGCCTTCCTTGCGCCCTCCCTGCAAAAAGGCCTCCGGGGAGAAGCGGCCTTTGTCTATCCGGGCTCGGGCAATCATTTCCATGGCATGGGAGAAAGCCTTGAGCAGTTCTGGCCCCACATCATAAGGGCCGATGAAGAAAGCTTTTCCGACAAAAAAACCATCCCCCCCCTTTCCCCGGACCATAATGATGACCCCAGCCCTGCCATTTTCGCCCAGGTACGCTATGGCCGCATCATGACCCGCATTGCCGAAGAAGAAGGCTTTGCGGCCCAGGCGGTGATGGGCTATTCCCTGGGAGAAACAGCAGGCTTTTTTGCCACGGGTCTCTGGGAAAACCCTGAAATCATGCAGCAACGCCTGAAAGGCTCCGATCTTTTCACCAAAGAGCTTTCCGGTCCATGCAGGGCTTTAAGGAAACAATGGGGCATCGGAGATAAAGAAGCCTTTTGCTGGGCTGCCGCCCTCATTCCCGTGGAAATGGAGACACTGGACAGCCAGCTGCCCGCCTATCCCAGACTGCGTCGCCTCATTGTGAACACCTTCAAAGAATGTGTGGTGGGAGGAGAAAAAAAGGACATTGAAAAGCTGGCAGGGGATATGGGCCTTCGCCCCATCTTCCTTGAAGGGGTCATTTCCGTACACTGCGATGCTTTAAAACCCGCACGCAATGCCTATGAAACCCTGCACACCTTTCCAGTTCATCCACAACCCTACCGCTATTATTCCTGTGCCAGCGAAAAAGCCTTTACTCCGGATACAAAGAGCTGCTGCAATGCCATTCTGGAACAAAATCTCCGGGGCTTTCATTTCCCATCACTGGTTCTCAAAGCATGGGAAGATGGAGTGCGGATATTCGTGGAGATGGGACCATCGGACTCCTGCACCCGCATGATCCGCAGTATCTTAGGAGACCGCCCCCATCTGGCCTTCAGCCTTTCCAAAAAAGACGAGGCGGAAGTCATCAGCATTGCCAGAGCCAGAGCCATCTGGCATGTGGCAGAGCCTTGGATCAAAAAAGGTGGCATGGCAAAAAACCCTTTGCATAAAATGGCCTTCAGCCAGTTTTCCTCCATACAGAAGGAGACCTGCCGCCTGCATCAAATCTACCTTGATGGCTGTGCCCAGCGCATAAATACTCTGGATACCCTGCTGGGAAACAAGGAAAGCGGCATGGACTGGCCTGCACCCCCTTTACCTGTACCTCTGCCCCCTTTACCTGCGGCTCCACCGACCCCTGCCTTTGACCATGAAGCCTGCCTTGAATTTGCCATCGGCAAGGCAGAAAAGGTTCTGGGCAAAGACTTTGCTGCGGTGGACAGCTATCCTGTGCGGGTACGGCTTCCTGCCCCGCCCCTGCTGCTGGTGGACCAAATCCTCTCCATTGATGCCGTAAAGGGCCGCACCGGACCCGGAACCATAGTAACGGAGCATGAGGTAAAAGAAGACGCCTGGTATCTGGACGGAGGCCGTACCCCCTTTTCCATTGCCATTGAATCCGGTCAGGCCGATCTCTTCCTCTGCGCCTACATGGGCATAGATCTTCAGGTGAAAGGCACAAGGGCCTACCGTCTTCTGGATGCGGTGGCATCCTTCCACAGAAGACTGCCAAGGCCCGGTGAAACTGTTCGCTATGAAATCGAAATCCAGCGTTTTGTGCAGCAGGGAGAAACCCACATCTTTTTCTTCCGCTTTACGGGATTCATCGGAAAGGAAAAACTCATCACCATGGAAAAGGGCTGTGCCGGATTCTTCACACCCGAAGAAATCCGTGATTCCGGAGGCGTAATCCCAAAGGAGAGATTCCCGGCCATCATGAAGGACAGGGGCATCGCCCCCGGTGCCATTCCCATACACAGCTTTCCTGCCTCGACCCTTTCCGAAGAAAAAATGGAAGCCCTGCGAAAAGGAGATGGTGAAAAGGCCTTTGGTCCCCTTTTCAAAGGAAAAACCATAGGAGAAAAGATCCGTCTGCCCGGCGGCATGCTGGCGCTGGTTCACCGCATGAGGGAAATGGACCCCAAGGGCGGTCATTATGGCTGCGGCCTTGCCATCGGCGAGGCGGATATCCACCCGGACGACTGGTTTCTCACCTGTCACTTTTCCGATGATCCTGTCATGCCCGGCACCCTGATGTATGAATGCTGCATGCAGACCTTAAGGGTGTACGTCATGGCCGCAGGATGGATACCTGAAGACAGGGCCTGCTCCTGGGAGCCCCTGCCCGGTGCCGAAAGCCGCCTCAAATGCCGGGGACCGGTAACGCCGGAAACATCACAGGTGCGCTATGAAATCCATATCCGCAAAATGGATTTTGCTCCCCAGCCCTTTGTGCTGGCCGATGCCCTCATGTACGCCGATGGCAAATGCATTGTCCGCTTTGAGGGCATGAGCCTCATGCTGGAGGGAACTGACAGGGAAGGTCTTGCCGCCATCTGGTCAGAAACAAAAGAAGAAAAACCCCTGTGGGACAAAAAAAGACTCCTTGCCTTCTGCGATGGCCGTGCCGAAGAAGCCCTAGGAAAGACCTACGCCCCCTTTGATCAGGGACGCTTTCTCGCCCGACTTCCACGGCCTCCCTATCTCACGGTGGACGCCGTAAGCCATGCCCATCTCACGCCGGGCCACATTGCGGAAAAAAGCCAGATCACCGCCATCTGGCATCCGAAAGCTGCAAACCCTGAGTTCGGGCATGAAAAAAGCCATCTCCCCTATGCCCTGCTTCTGGAGGCCGCCCTGCAGCCCTGCGGTCTCATGGCAGCCTGGATGGGGTGTTCCCTGAAAAGCGAAAGGGATCTTTTCTTCAGAAACCTCGGAGGAGATGCAACAATCCTTGGCCCTGTTTTCCATGGAGAAGAAATTGAAACCCAAGCCACCCTGACCCGCTATGTTAAAAACGGCGATCTGCAAATTCTCTTTTTCGAGATTGCATGCTTTCAGGGGAAAAAGCCCGTTTTACAATGCACAACCCACTTTGGTTTTTTCACAAAAGAAGCCCTGTCAGATCAAAAGGGAATGACCGCACCTCTGGGCCTTGATCTTCCGGAAAACCTGAAAGGAATGGAAGCCATCCACGATTTCGGGATAAAGAGCCCCCTGCCCCATCCGGACAACAATCCGGAACAGGCCTTCAGCATGGTCCACCGCATCCTTTCCTTTGACGAAAGGGGCGGAAGCGAAGGCCTTGGTAAAACCCTTGCCGTCATGGATATTTCCGATCAGGACTGGTATTTCCACGCCCATTTCAAGGACGATCCCGTATGCCCCGGCTCCCTCGGGCTTCAGGCAGTTTTCACCACCCTTTGCTGGACAGCCTCCCGGATACTGAAAAGGCCCATGGAGGATTTTCTTGTCACCCCCCAGAGCCACAGCTGGACCTACAGGGGGCAGATCCGGCCCGGCAGTGCGGCCATGCACTGTGTTATCAATGTGAAGGAAATTTTTAAGGATAAAAAGGAAGGGCTGAGCTGTCAGGCTGCCGTATTCTGCGACGGTCTCTGCATCTATACGGCAGAGAATTTTCAGGTCAGCCTGACGTGACTGAGGAGACAAAAAAAGCCTGCAACACAGAGGCCTGCAGGATTCATCGAACTCTTTTTCAATCTGTTTTTAAACTGTTTTGAGAGTTTTACCGGCACCCATGGACCGGAGCAGCTCATCATACTCACGGGTTCTGGTCCTCAACTGCTCTGCAAGTCTGTCCCGCTCCCGCCGCAGGACAGACAGAGCATCCCGATCATTGGCTCCCTGATCCGACTCTCCATGTCTCTGGAGGAATATGCCAGGAGAATCCGTAAAATGGACACTTCCAAGCTGGATCAAAATGGCTTTAACTTCTTCCCTTTTCATTTTTTTCTCCTTTTTCAATAAAAAATAAACAATAAAACAAAACAGTTAAATCTAAAAAACAAAAAAAAGACCCAAGCACAAACAAAAACACCCGCACCAGCCCTTAGGCTGAATGCGGACGTAAAAATAAGACAGGATCAAAAAACGGATCATTCTTACAAAAAAACAACAATAACTATAATAAAACAAATATTTTTGTCAATCCTTATTTTAAAATATAATTACCCGCCCTTTTTCTGCTTTACAGAGTGGCTTCAAAAAAAGATACCACCGCATCCCAGTTAACCACATTCCAGAAGGCATCAATGTAGCTGCCCCTTTTGTTCTGGTAACTCAGGTAATAGGCATGCTCCCAGACATCCAGTGCCAGAATGGGTTTCCCCTGTTTTTCAACGGTATCCATCAGGGGATTGTCCTGATTGGGTGTGGATGTGATGAAAAGGGAACCGTCCTTTGCAACACAGAGCCAGATCCATCCGCTGCCAAAACGGGATAACGCCGCCTGAGTGAAGGCTTCTTTAAACGCATCAAAGGAGCCAAAGGAAGCATCAATTTTTTCCCCAAGCTTTCCCTCTGGCACACCACCACCATCGGGAGACATCACCTTCCAGAAAAAGGCATGGTTATAATGGCCTCCCGCATTGTTGCGCACGGCATCGGGCAGGCGGCTGGCCTGAGCCAGCAGAGCTTCCAGAGGCTGACGGGCAAAAGATGTACCTTTTATAGCTGCCACCAGATTATCAAAATAGGCTTTGTGGTGACGACTGTAATGCAGCTCCATGGTTTCCGCATCAATATATGGCTCAAGGGCATCATAGGCATAGGGCAGGGGCTCAAAGCGCAGATCAGATACGCCTCCGCTCTGCGAGCAGGAAAGGGACAGAAGAGCAGGCAAAACCATCAATAAGATCCATTTTTTCATCACACATACCTCCCTCGTTAAAAAATAATCAGATTATTTGTAACTGTTCAGCACAGTTTATTCTGAACTGACAATGCTGTAATTACAGCAGCATCGTACTGTTACAAGGCTCCGTGGCTATTTGCAAGTGACATTGCAATCGTTTCGGATCAGAGCTTTGAAGGCCTGTGCGAAAGAAGCGGCAAACTGTCTGAGCCGCCACAAARGCAGCGTGCTTAAGCCTGCCATGGTAATCAAAAAGCTTATCCTGCCTGTGGCGGGGAGTTTTTGCCGCTTCCRCACAGGGCAAGAAGCTCCCGAATAAGATTGCGTCACGGGCAAATAGCCGGGGCCTGTGCATCTGTCTTGCAGGTATGGTACTTGGAAAACGGTGCTGAATAATTACCAGATCTTAAACCTTTACATTAAAAATAAAGAAAAGAGGATGAAGCATGACGGAGAGCAGCTATTATCTTGTGGAAAAAAAAGGTGAAGTGGCATGGGTTTATCTGAACAGACCGGAAAAGAAAAATGCCATGCATATGCCTGCATGGCAGGATGCTCCGGCAATTTATGCGGATCTGGATGCAGATCCTGATATCCGTGTCATTGTTGTGGCAGCCAAGGGGCCTTCCTTCTGTGCTGGTATTGATCTCATGGGAATGATGGGGGCCATGCCCGAGCTGATGGAAGAGCAGAAGGGCGGAGTGAAGTGGCGCTTTATTCCTAAGATCAAGATGCTGCAGGAGACCATGAGCTGCATAGAAAAATGCCGTAAGCCTGTGATTGCTGCGGTGCATGGTCACTGCATCGGTGCCGGGCTTGACATGATCAGTGCCTGTGACATCCGTCTCTGTTCCGCAGATGCTGTTTTCTGCCTCAAGGAGGCTGCCGTGGGATTTGTGGCGGATGTGGGGTCATT